>JAYYJN010000038.1:0-4444 GCA_036146215.1 Planctomycetota bacterium | reverse complement strand
CGGTCGATCAGTCGTTGCAGACGCTTGAGCTGTTTTCGCATCTCTGGAAGCCGCGCGAGTGCCGCCAGTTTGAAACTTTGTTCTCTCATGGGGGTCGCAGGAATTCCCGCATAGCATTCCCCGTCCGGGATATCGCCGATTACACCCGCCATCGCACCGAGCACAGCCCGAGACCCAATATGGACGTGATCACGCACACCCACCTGACCGGCCATGACGACATAGTCACCCGTGGTCGTGCTGCCAGCAATCCCGACCTGAGAGCAGATGATGTTGTGGCGACCGATTCGGCAATTATGAGCAATCATCACCAAGTTATCGATTTTGGTCCCCTCGCCGATTTCAGTCGGACCATACGTTCCTCGATCGATGGTGGTGGATGCACCAATTTCTACGTCGTTTCCAATAGTGACATAGCCTAGTTGGGCCGAGAGTAAATGCCTCCCACCTTCGGTGCTGTAACCAAATCCGTATGCACCCAACACGGCTCCCGCGTGAATGATCGATCGGGGCCCCACCACTGTATTTTCATAGAGCACGGCATTCGGAAAGAGCGTGACGTCGTCGCCTATATGACACCCGGCCATGACAGTCACACCGGCGTGGATCGTTGCGCGATCTCCAATCGTAACATCATCGCCGATCGTCGCACCCAGATGAATATCTACATCCTCTCCGACTCTCGCAGAGGGGCTGATGATGGCCGCAGGACTGATACCGACTCGTTTTGAATACCGCGGAGGTCGGAAATGTTCGACAATTTTTGAGAACGCGAGATGTACATCTTCCACATGTATGACCGTCGCATTCGGTGGATGACAATCGACTGGCACGACAAATGCGGTTGCTCTCGAATCGAGTAGTTGATTTTGTTTTTCCGCATTGTCCAGAAAAGAGATTTCCCCTTCCTGCGCACGGGCAAGCGTAGCAGCCTCCTCGATTTCAATGTTGCCATCGCCCGATAATCGTCCGTCTACAAGTCGGGCAAGCTCTGCGAGAGGCGTTCCCATGGCTGTCGATTCCTTTCCGCCGGAAAATGCCAGTGATTCAGGGCTGCACTCTACTCTGACTCGCCAAGTGGGGGCAAGAGCGACGCACAAACGTTGGGCATCATGGCTCGCACGCACTGCTAGCAGTCAGATCGCCGCGCCGCAACATTTAGAGGAGAAATCGATTCACATCGAGCCCGATTACAAAAAGCATCAGTGCCAGAATAAGCAACAGCCCGGCCCAAGTAAGAGGAATTACGATTTTTTCGCTCACCGGTCGTCGGAAGATAGCTTCCAGCAGGAGAAACACCATATGGCCCCCGTCGAGAACGGGAATCGGTAGAAAATTGACTACGGCAAGATTCGCGCTCAGCATCGTTAAAAAAAGTAACAGGCTCGCAGCTCCTTGCTTGGCAGACATGCCAGCGACTGCCGCAATTGTTCCCGGACCGCCGAGCAGTTGCGGAGACACCTGCCCGGAAACCAATTTGTGTAAAAATCGGTATACCATCAGCATTGAGTATTTTGTTTCACGCCAACCCAACGCCATTGCTTCAACCAGATTATCGGCCCGCATGGTGCCTGTCTCCTGTACAAAAACAAAACCGCGACCCGGAATGGTCGTTTTGGAGAGTATGGCTGGTGGCATGGTCAGTTTCACTTGGTTTCCATCACGAAGCACGGTCACTTCCAAGGCCGTGTCGTCCTGAATACTTTGTGCGACCGATCGCAACCAGAGAACCCAACTGACTCCCTCGGGTTCACCGATATTTTGCGTCATCAGTCGTCCTTTTGGAAAAAGAAGCCGATCTTTGTCTGCCTGTGCATTGTTCGCGGGTTTAAGGTCTACGGCAACGATTTGATCTCCGGGCAGAAAGCCTGCTTCAGCCGCTGGGCTGTTCGGAGTGACACCTGCTACCGTATTGAGCGTTTCATACGCGATGCCCAGAGAAGGAAGTTCCATCGTTTTTAGCACATCGCTTTTCCAGGAAACCGGTCGACCTTCAAGACTGAATGTTTGCTGAGAATCACCGCGGCTTATGCTGAGTGCGATGGTTTGTTTGCCATCAGTGGCAATCCGCTGGGGCAGACTCAATGGATCGCCAACCGCCTGCCCACCGACCGTTTCGATACGATCACCTTTCTGCAAACCGGCGTCCGCTGCTGGTGAACCGGGGCGGACGGCGACGATCGGCCCTAACTCCATTTCCAGTCCGTAGCGACGGAGGAAACGAGGACCCACCTCGACATCTATCTGGGTATCACTCGCAGGACGGGCGAACGTGATGGTAGCCGGTTCGGTCGTCTGTTTGGCTAGTTCAGCCCGGTATTCCACAAAATTGCCAACTTCTTGACCGTTGACTCTGATGATCGAATCGCCAGGCTGCAACTTTTCAGCGACGTCCGCTGCAGGACTTCCGGGAATCGCCACTGAGCCGTCTGCCAACTGCAGCGTGCTCGCGGGAGAGACGCCGATAATTCGCAAAAGTCGACCATCGCTTTGTCGTGGAAGCAGCGCAAACTCAAATGATTCCTCGACATCCTCGGCGTTGGTTCTCTCGATCGTAATCGGAATGCCATTCTCCAGGTCACCGAGAATCACCTCCTGGCGGAGATCTTTGAAACGAGGCTTCTTGACGCCATTGATTTCGACAATCCGGTCTCCCGGTTGGATGCCTGCCTGATAGGCGGCTTCTCCTGGCATGACCGACGCAACGTCACAACGAATGTACGGCACACCAAAACCTGGAGAGAACGCAATGGTTGCAAAAATCCAGGCAAAGATGAGATTCATGATCACTCCGGCCGAGATGATTGCCATTCGTTCGGGCACAGTTTGCGAGACGTAGCTTCTGGGATCAGTCAGGTAGTTCACACTCTCTGAATCAGTATCTTCTACATTGCCGTCAGGCGATGCTTGGCGTGCTTCACGTATTTTTTCCGCTTCCCGCGATGGGTTGTCATCCTGCCCGAGCATTTTTACGTAACCACCAAGCGGAATAATACCGATTCCGTACTCGGTCTCCCCCCACTGCTTTTTCCAGATCGCGCTTGGTAAGCGGACACTATATTGACCAAAACCGATTTTGATTGGCGGATCGAAGCCAATATAAAATTTTTCGCATTTGACCCCACACATTTTTGCAACCGCAAAGTGTCCAAGCTCGTGAACAAAGATTACGAATCCGAGCCCTGCCAGTGCCATGGCAATGTAGGGCCAGTTTTCGAAGCTATACCATGCTGCAAAAATCAAGTGCATATCCAACGGGAAACCTCCTCACGTGCCCAGCGGTCCAATGTTAAAAGTCGGTCAAGACTAGGCGTTTCTTCAAAAGTGTGTTGATCAATTACGGAACGGCACGCAGGGACAATATCGTTGAATTTGATCCGATGCTCAAGAAACCCCGTAACCGCCGCCTCGTTTGCCGCGTTGAGCACGACACCACTGGTTCCCCCGGTCCGAGCCGCTTCCATCCCTAATTGCACCGCCGGAAAAAGCTTAGGATCCACTGGTTCAAACTCCAACTTAAATGCCTCGGTGAAAGTGAGTTTCCGACCGCAACGGAGTGTCCGCTGAGGCCAACTCAACGCGTACTGAATCGGTAATTTCATATCGGGTGGACTCATCTGAGCAATGACTGACCCGTCGATAAACTCCACGAGCGAGTGCACAATCGACTGAGGGTGGATGACCACCTCAATCTGCCGGGGTTGCAAATCAAAGAGCCAACGGGCTTCGACAACCTCCAGAGCCTTGTTCATCATCGTGGCTGAGTCAATTGTAATTTTCGGTCCCATGTCCCAGGTTGGATGTGCCAGGGCATCCTCCACGGTAACCTTATGCAATTTTTCCGGAGACTGCCCTCGAAAAGGTCCCCCGCTGGCTGTCAGGATAACCCGCTCTACTTCGGTTCGTTGACCTGCCTGCAGTGCTTGAAACACGGCACTATGCTCGCTATCCACAGGCAGAATGGTTGCTCCGGTTTGGCGAGCCAGTGCTATTACAAGCGGGCCAGCCATGACGAGTGTTTCTTTATTGGCCAGGGCAATCGTTTTTCCTGCCTCGACCGCCGCCCACGTACTGCGGAGTCCGGCGGCTCCTACGATCGCTGCAATGACAACGTCAATCTCTCGGCGGCGCACCGCTCGCTCTGCTTCCTCCTGCCCGATTAATAACTCACAATAATCGGGCAGGCGTTGCCAATCCTGTTTTGCCGCATGCTCCGGTGAGGTGGCGATCACCCACTCCGGTTCAAACTCGATCGCCTGTTCGATAAGTCTCTCGAGTCGCGTGTGAGCAGAGAGTGCGACGGCACGGAGCTCCCCCTGCGAGTTTGCAATTACTTGTAAGGTATTTTCACCGACACTCCCGGTCGATCCCAAGACAGCGACATTTTTTGAGTTGCTTGCCATGGGTGCTTTGTGGCAGTGTTGCCGAGTCGAGGCGATCAGGC
>JAYYJN010000037.1:0-3858 GCA_036146215.1 Planctomycetota bacterium | reverse complement strand
GAGCGAAAGATTCAGCTGGAGCAGACGGCCGAAAACGGAACTCAAAAATTTATTCGGTGGGTGCATAGCGTGGGCCGAACAACAAGCGATTTCTCAACCCAGCTATGGCAGGAATTCAAAACCTCTACACCACAGTACAGCCCGACGACTCAGATTGCGGTAAATGCGATGGGAATACAACTGCGCACCGCTACAAGCGGCCGAGGTGTGCTTCTCACGCCACAGGTTGATTACGCCATATGTCTTGCGAACCGGTCGCCGGTGATGCGGGCCATCGGCTGGGGTCAGGCTGATCGCATGCAACGGGGTATTGATGAAATTGCGGCCAATCTACTTGTGCTCGATCCCGAGCAAATTGGTTCGGTATCGCTCATGGAGGGGTGCCGCCGGTTCTTTGTCGCACCGGCAACCGCCCCGCCCTCCGGCCTCGATCGACAAATACATGGAAACTTTTGATTTTCAGGAAAACTGAACAATGCGTATCGCAGAAATTATCGGAACGATCACCTTGAGTCGTTGCCACCAATCACTCGACGGCAGTACCCTGCGGCTTGCTGTTCCACTTGCCGAATCGGAGTTGGCCGAAGGGACGACACCAGCTGGAGAAGAGTTGGTGCTTTTCGACCAACTCGGAGCAGGCCTGGGTAGTCGTGTGGCATTGAGCGAAAGTCGCGAGGCGGCCGCGCCCTTCTTTCCTGAAAAAAAACCAGTTGACGCGTATAACGCAGCACTCATCGATCACTTACACCTGGAGGAGTCGGACTGATGGAAAACGCTTACAAGCGCAAGCAAGAAATCTGCGAAATTGGCCAGCGCGTCTACAACAAGGGATTCGCTGCCGCAAACGATGGTAATATCAGCTACCGGCTGAGTGAAAATGAGGTGCTCTGTACACCCACGATGCACTCAAAGGGATTTCTTAAGCCAGAGGATATCTGTCTGATTGACATGTCGGGAAAGCAGTTGGCGGGCATTAAAAAAAGAAGTAGCGAAGCACTGCTGCATTTGCAAATTTATAAAGAGCGGCCGGATGTCAAAAGCGTAGTGCATTGTCACCCGCCCCACGCGACTGCATTCGCAATTGCGCGGGAGCCGATTCCGCAGTGTGTGCTTCCCGAGGTCGAGGTGTTTCTTGGCGACGTCCCGATCAGTCAATATGAAACCCCGGGTGGCCAGGCGTTTGCGGACACGATCATTCCGCTCGTGAAAAAAACCAATGTGGTCATTCTCGCCAACCACGGTACCGTCAGCTGGGGTGAAGATGTCGAACGGGCATACTGGTGGACCGAAATTCTGGATGCCTACTGTCGGATGTTGATGTTGGCAAAATCAATAGGCCGCGTAAATTATCTCTCCGCTGAGCACACCCGGGAATTGCTCGACTTGAAATCGAAATGGGGATTCACTGATCCGCGGAACGACGATGAAATGCAGGACTGTGACCTGTGCGGAAACGATGTATTTCGTGATTCGTGGCAAATTGCCGGCGTACAGCGAAATGCCTTCGAGGCCCCACCGGCTGCGATCGGACGAAACGTCACGCAGACGCCCGCGGCCGTTGCCCCCCCGCTGCCTGCGGGTGTCGACCAGGAGCAATTGGTCGAGATGATCACCGACAAAGTAATGGCTGCCATGAAAAGTAAGTAGGAAGCCACAGTCACGGCGTTAACCGTTCACCGCTCTCGACTGCCGTCATAATCACGGTTCACCCCGTTTTGACGTGTTGTCGAGTCGTTTACAGCCTTGCCTGTCTGCCCGCCAGGGATTAAACTCAAGTGCTTGAAATGCAGTGCATATCATGCGGCACGGATGCGGCGCAGATCCCCTTCTATTTTCAGCGGAAACAGGCGAAGCGATGAAAAAAGATATCCATCCCGAATATTTTGAGACCGATGTCAAATGCGGCTGCGGAAATACGTTTAAGACCCGGAGCACCCGCAAAGAATTGAAGGTTGATATCTGTAGTGCCTGCCACCCTTTCTACACGGGGAAACAAAAATTCGTCGACTCCGAGGGCCGGATTGAGAAGTTCAAGACGAAGTTCGCGGGCTCGGGATACGCGAGCCTGAAACGCAACAAAAAGAAATCGGCCAAGTAAGTTTAGCTCACCGAACTCGGCAACGTCTGGCAGTCCGCAATACGCACGGAATGGCGGTCAGTGACTGTAGACCGCCAATGCAGACGCGGCCTATTCTTGCAGGTAGTGGATCATAAGAGGAGATTTCGCCGATGCGAGAAATGCTGGATGCGAAACTGAAACGCTTCGAAGAGTTGGAGCAACAGCTCGTTGACCCCGACGTCCTTGCCGATCCCAGTCGCGTGGCGGCCGTTTCACGGGAGCATGGTTCTCTCGCACGGCTTGCAGGAAAATATCGACGTTTCATAAACATCAATGAAGAAATTGCTGATACCACTGCATTGCTTGAAGGGGAAGATCTGGAAATGCGGCAGTTGGCCGAAGCGGAAATTCCAACGCTCAAAGAAGACCGAGAAACCGTGTGGAATGAGCTACTTGATCTGACAGTCGGTGGAGAGGATGCCAATCGCACGCGGATCGTCATGGAAATCCGCGCAGGTACCGGGGGCGATGAAGCCGCACTCTTTGCTCGCGATCTGTACGAAATGTATAAGCACCATGCGGAGGCAAAGAACTGGAAGGTCCAGATCATGGAACACAGTCCGACAGAACTCGGCGGGTTTAAAGAGATTTCGTTAGCTTTAGAGGGCGAAGGCGTTTTTCGGGAGTTGCAATATGAAAGTGGCGGCCATCGGGTTCAGCGGGTTCCTGATACGGAAACCAAGGGACGCATCCACACCTCGGCCGCTACCGTTGCTGTGATGCCCGAACCGGAAGATGTTGAAATTAATTTAAAGCAGGACGATTATCGGATCGACAAATTTCATGCCAGCGGACCGGGCGGGCAGCATGTAAATAAGACCGAATCCGCGATTCGCTTAACGCATCACGAGTCAGGAATTGTGGTGCAATGCCAGGATGAGAAGAGTCAACATAAAAATCTTGCGAAGGCACTAAGGGTTCTGAAAACAAGGTTATATGAGGCTCGCCGCCACGAGGAAAATCAGAAACGTGCCGATGCAAGGCGTACGCTCGTTGGATCGGGAGATCGGTCGCAAAGGATACGCACGTATAATTTTCCAGAAAACCGATTAAGTGATCATCGCATTAACCTAACGCTCTATAAGCTCGATAGTATTATTGCGGGAAATCTTCAGCCGGTTACCGATGCGTTGATTGAGCACGACCGAACTACTTTGCGGAGCTCCATGGGAACGATTGAGTAATTTCGCTGTGGCAGGAGAGGTGCTTTGAACAAGCCGGATGAGGAATCTTGGTCGATCCTCCGACTCATCGATTGGACCACCCGCTACTTGGAGGAGAAAGGTTCCGAGAGCCCCCGCCTCGATGCTGAGGTGCTGTTGGCCGACGTGCGAAAATGTTCGCGAATTGAGCTGTACACTGCGTTTGATGAAGTGGCTGATGCCGAAACCAGAAATGCTTATAAAGCACTCGTTCAGCGGCGAGCGGCCGGAGAACCGGTTGCCTATTTAGTCGGTTACAAAGAATTCTATTCTCGTGATTTCAAGGTCACGCCGGCTGTTTTGATTCCCCGTCCCGAAACAGAATTCGTGGTGATTGCCGCGATCGACTATGCAGCCGAGCAAGGCTGGTCAGGTGACTTGAGGGTTGCGGATATCGGTACCGGAAGCGGCGTGCTCGCTATCACGTTAGCGAAAGAAAGGCCGGATTGGTTCGTGGTGGCCACCGACATTCAGGCGGACGCGGTTCATGTAGCTAATGAAAATGTGCAGGCCCTTGGTGTGGAATCGCAGGTTGAG
>JAYYJN010000036.1:0-4886 GCA_036146215.1 Planctomycetota bacterium | reverse complement strand
ATAGCCGAGGAAAAGATTACCTCCGAGTGAGGCAAAGAGTGCCAACGTAAGCCAGACGCCGCCGGAGGAGTGTTCGGAGGCGGTAATCGACGGGGGGGGATTTGTGAGAGCCACACTCGGTGCGTGGGGTTCATGAAGAGCATCGTTATCTTGATCTTGCTGCTCCAAGACCTCTTCGCGTGGTGCGGCAGAGGTTTTGATTACAGGTGGTTGCTCGACATTAGAATCTTGTTCGATTTGTGGGGGCAGTGGCAGGGAAAGTCTCCCCTGCTGGGCGGCTTGTTCTTGAGAGGGCGTTTGAGAGGGGGGTTGCGAGGACGCGATTGAGAGCGGGCCGCGAGATATTGTCGACGAATTTTCCACGTCAGGCGGCGGCGGAAGCATCAAGCGAGGTGTCGGGGGAACCGTTCCACTTGTTTGCATTGCGCGTTGTTCAATTGGGACGCTATCGCCAAGGTGGTATTCTTCCCGGTTTACTGTCTCTTCATCGTCGTCGAACTCCCGTTTTCTGTAATCAGGGGTGAATGGATCGCCGGTCCCACGTGGGGCGGACATTTCCACGTTTGCTGCGTCCGGAGCGGGGCGGACTGTTGCCTCAGGCGGGGGTGGCAATGCACCAAGCGCGTCCTCCGTGGAGGTCGCAGCAGCGGTCGAGGGAGGAATCGGTTGTGTCGGGATCGGCTGCAATTGGATCGAGGGATATTCGTCGGTGGCCGCTACCCAACGCGGATCAGGTTCTTTTTGGGAATCTTCGGACTTGATCATGATGGAATGATCCAACGATTTAGTTCTGTCTTCGAGAGGACGCTGCGGGACGGGCGGGTCCGGCAACTGTAACTGTGCTGAGTCTGATTGATTTTGTTCAACTGCGCCAGTTAACACTGAGGCCGGCTTACTTGCATCGGCCTCCAATGCCCCGTTTTCCGTAGTGGGCCGTGCGCTTTGGCGCGGTAGAGGATCGGTGCCGACAACGATGCGATATCGCCTGACAGACCGCAGCATGGGGCGAACGCCGACTTCGATCACGTCGCCCGTTTTTAATGCTTGGAGTTGCTCGGGAGCGATTTGGATGATGTACTCCAACTCACCGTTTTCAGTCGGTTTCCATCCCACATCAACGCCGATGGCTGCGATAAGCAGCAGCGTTATTCCATGCATGGAAGCGTTCCTCCTTGATCCACGCTTGTTAATACTTCCTTTATCATAGCTTTCGGGCCTGTTATCGGTAAAGGTTATTTTGAGGTATCGCTGACGTGAAAAATAGTCAAAATAACGACACTCTACCCACGACTTACTGATCCATCTGAGTGTTCTGTGGTTGGCTGTTTTCCTGATCGAAGGTCATCAGAAAGTGAGCAATGTACGAGGAATGCTGATGACGCGTAGAGGGCGGGTCGGTCGCCGGATGTTGCGGCTTATGATCAGCTGTGCCATTTTCGCGCTGGTGACTTGGGGAATTTATGCCACCGTCGCAGACGCACGCAATGCATTGAGCGGCAAACCTGTGCCCTGGGATCCCGATCCTGCCTGGCTAGCGTTCGCGGGCCTGTTTTATTTCTGCGGAATGCTGCCGATGATTGCCTTCTGGCATCGTGCCTTGCATGCCATGGGATGCCAACCACGGTATTTCGAGACGTTGCGTGCCTATTGTATTGGTTCGCTAGGGAAGTATGTTCCGGGAAAAGCATTGGTGGTTGTGTTACGAACTCGGATGCTCATGTCGGAACGTGTCGGCGGAACAGCAACGACAGTGAGTGTTTTCTTAGAAACCCTGACCATGATGGCTGTGGGTGCATTTTTAGCCCTTTTGATGTTTCTGCTTTGGTTGGATGTTCACCTAAAGGAGTATCCGTTTTTGCTCCCGCTATCGATTGGGTTATTGATCGTAGCCGGTTTACCGACTTGGCCCAGTATATTTAAGAAAATTGTATTGCGACTTGGAACGAGCCGATTTGATGCCGACATTGAAAGTCGACTTTCGGGGATACAGTGGGGACTGATGGGTCACGGCTGGGTGCTGATGATTTTGGGTTGGTTTTTTTTTGCGGGAAGTCTTTGGTCCGTGGTCCGTGGTATGGGGTTAGAGAGCACGATCGATGCCGCCGCGGTCCCTTACTGTTTGTCTGCAATCACGTTGGCCATCGTTGCCGGTTTTCTATCGTTGATTCCCGGCGGCGCCGGTGTCCGTGAATATTTAATAACGATAATAATCGGCCATTTCTACTTTTCAGAGGTGCTTGATCTGCCCTTTTCCGCGGCAACGGCGTTGGTTGTTGCGGTACTCTTGAGGCTTGTGTGGCTGGCCGTTGAATTCGCGCTCGCGTTGATTCTCTTTGCGATAGGATATTTCTATCCGCCGATCCAAAGCACGTCCTAATGGTTGCCGCGGTCATGATGTTTGCATTTATCCGCGTTGATTTGGGCATTGATCGCAAAGTCACCACACCTTGTTTCGATGCATTGTGAATTGAAACCGGCGTGCGGGGCCGATAGAATAAAGCTCAGAATCGAAATTGCCGATGCGATCCGGGAGTCGAGAAATTGATTTCAATCGTGGTACCTGCCTTCAACGAAGCTGAGTCACTCGGCCTGCTGATGGACGAGTTGCGCTCGATGTCCAGCGAACATTCTCTCGATCTGGAAATTATTTTCGTAGATGACGGGTCAAGCGATACGACGTGGAAAACGATTTCGGAGCTTGCGGCAGAGGATCATTGCATCCGAGGAATTCGATTTCGAAGAAATTTCGGTAAAGCGGCGGCACTCGATGCCGGTTTTCGCGCAGCGAAAGGTGATTTTGTGGTGACGCTCGACGCTGATCTGCAGGACGATCCGAGAGAAATTCCACGCTTCTTAGATAAAATGCACGAGGGATTGGATGTCGTCAGCGGCTGGAAAAAAGTTCGGCATGACCCTTGGAGCAAAGTGTTTTCGTCGCGGATTTTCAACTGGCTTACTCGTTGTACGACTGGGATCAAACTGCACGATATCAATTGTGGTTTGAAGTGTTATCGCAAAGAGGTGCTTCGGGAAGTCCACTTGTATGGTGGCATGCATCGGTTTGTGCCAGTGCTTGCCGCATCGCGTGGTTTCCGGATTGACGAGATAGTGATCACTCATCGCCCGCGCCGTTACGGCGCAAGCAAATATGGATCCAAACGCATTCTTAAGGGCTTGCTTGACTTGATAACCGTGCTTTTTTTAACCGGGTATGGTCGTCGTCCGCAGCATTTATTAGGTGGGATCGGCTTGTTGGCGTTTCTATTCGGTGGTCTCGGAATGATCTGGCTCGCAGCCCAATGGTTACTATCGCGATTGTTCGACGGCATGCCGGTGTTTCACGTTAGCGAGACTGCATTACTTTACTATGCATTGGGAGGGCTTCTGGTCGGAGGCCAGATGTTGTCTCTGGGACTTATCGCCGAGATGCTTGCGGCCGAGGCGAGTCGTGATTCGGTAGGCTACTCGATCACAGAGCGAGTGGAAAGCTTGGCAAAGGATGACGAACCAACGCCCGATGTGGTATCTGCCGCGGGCGAGGCGGACCAAGCATGACGCACGGTCCGGAACGAGTCGATGGTGTGCGCGGAACACAAAATCCGTCGGCAGCACCTGTTCTCTTCGGCACAAACTCGCAGCAGATCAGGCACATGACTTATCTGTTGCTGATCGTACTCGCCGCGGGGATGGTAACCGGTCGGATCCTGGCTGTCACAGCTGTCGATGTCAACGTTGTTGAAAAAATGCGATTGCGGACGGCGATGAAAGGGCATCGCAAGCAGCTTGAGTCGCAGGGTGTTGCAGGGTCTGACTTGAAAGCAGCGATGGATCGATATGAAGTAAAAAAATCAGAACAGCTGAGATTAGCCCGGCCCTTTCTGAGTGCTAATGATCGCAGTCGCTGGTGTACGATTCGGGCCTTAGTCGATGACGGCACTTATGCGATTGATCAAATTGTGACCGATCCGAACGAGCATGCGCGGTGGCAAACCATCGACATGGTTAAGCACGCAAACAGCGGGGAACCGCATCTTTACTCCAGTAAACCAACGCTGTTGCCGACGGTACTGGCAGGGGAATATTTTTTAATTAAGAAATTGACCGGCTGGTCACTTGCCGAGCAACCGTTTCAAGTCGTCAGGACGATGCTTTTCTTAACCAACGTGCCGGCACTCGTGGTGATTCTTGTTTTATTGTCCAAGATTGTCGAAATCCTCGGTGTTTCCGATTGGGGTCGGATGATGGTGATGGCAATGGCCTCCTTTGGGACCTTTTTAACGACATTTGCAGTGGTCATCAATAATCATCTGATTGCCGCAATGTGTGTGATGGTCGCATGCTATGCAGTGGTGCAGGTTTGGATTGTGGGACGACGCGAAGTCCGATGGGTGATCATAGCGGGCCTGTTCGCATCCCTTGCGATGGCCATCGATCTTCCGTCCGGATTGCTGCTTGCGGTGTTGGGAATAGGTTTGCTTTTTACAATGCCGCGTGCGACATTACTTGCCGGCCTTCCCGTAGTGCTAGTGATTGTCGCGCTATCGGTGGGAACAAATTATCTCGCGCATCGCACGCTCCTGCCGCCGTATGCCTATCGCAATGCAGGCCAGGACTGGGAGCATGGAAATTGGTACGTCTACGACTACCAAGTCGGCTCTCGCGTGGTCTCAAGCTATTGGAAGACCGATGCGCTGAGTCTGCAGTCCCGATCCGCGATAGACCGCGGCGAGGAAAGCCGGAGTGAATATATCTTTCATAGTTTAATCGGGCATCACGGTGTATTTTCTCTCACTCCTATATGGCTTTTTAGCGTGGCTGGAGGGATGGCGATGTTGGTCCGTCGGGTCACTCCCTCGCTCCGATCTTTGGGGATGGTTATTTTTCTC
>JAYYJN010000035.1:0-11532 GCA_036146215.1 Planctomycetota bacterium | reverse complement strand
CGAGGTACACAAGACCGTTCTAGGTCAATTTGAAAAAAGATTCGTTTGCACCTGTAGGTGCTAGCACTATTGCTTGCCTGGTGCTCACCGTTGGCTTTCTTGCAACAAGTGCCCCAGTTCAGGTATCACTAGTTTTTCCATAGCCAGCCGAACCGCACCCGGTGAGCCGGGCATTGTGAAAAGCAACGTCTGGCCGACCAATCCGGCCTGAGCACGGCTGAGCATTGCTGCCGCGCCGACCTCCTGGTAACTCAGCATGCGGAATAATTCGCCATAACCGGGCAGTTGTTTCGTTAGCATTCCCGCAATCGTTTCGTATGTATTGTCGCGGCGACTGATTCCAGTGCCACCGGTAATCAGGATCACTTCGACTGATGGATCACTTGCGAGCTGCTCGATGGCCCGCCTTATCTGTTCCGGATCTTCTTTCAAAAGCAGTCGCTTAACAATCTCATGACCGCGAAGGGTTGTGAGTTCGACAATTGCATCACCCCCGGTATCGTTTTGCTTGGTCCGGGTATCACTCAGGGTAACAACGGCGAGGTTGCCCTTGCGAGAAAGATCGCGACTGTGATCAGATGGAAGTGCATTCACTGGGAGATTCCTAATTGCGAAAGGCAGTCGTTGTCAGACAATCAAAACGGACACCTCATTTTTGCAAAGCAGCAAGCAAAATCACGGGATTTGCTGCCTGGAAGGGCACGACAACGAAAAAAGAAGTATAATAAGAAAAGCAGTACAACGCGACGCAATCCCTTCCGGGTGAGTATGAATGCGGGATTGCAGCAACCTGGAGCAGAGAAAGGTAGGAGAGAATGGGTTTCCGATCCGTTCTTTGGAACAATCGGTTTGCAATCGCATCTTTGTTCATGGCCTTTGCGGTTTTAAATCCAGGCCGACCGAACTTTACGGTCGATGCCGCAATATTTGAGCTGGCTAATGGCGGCAAAATTTTTGGCGAATTGGTCAACGTTGAGCGAACAGACCAAGAAGCATTTGTGATACGTCCCTACCGGGGTGGTCAAATCACGCTTGCTGCGACGAACGTACTCGAGGTGGTGCCCCAGAAGCCTCTACACGTTGCCTACACGAAAAAACGTGTGGCGGCGATCGATTCGGTAGATGCACAGCTTGAGCTCGCCGAGTGGTGCCGGAAAAATCGCCTCAAACAGGAACAAAAATACCACCTCAATCAAGTCCTGGAAATTGATCCCGACCACGCCGAAGCACGAGGTCTGCTCGGTTACAGTCTGGTAGAGGGCACGTGGATGACGCGGGAAGAAAAGATGAAATCCCGCGGTTATGTTCGAGATGGGGGACGCTGGGTGCTGCCGCAGGAGAAGCAACTCCGTGAAAAACAAAAAAAACTGAAGCAGGCTGAGCGTCAGTGGTATGAAAAAGTTAAACGCTACAGCAAGTGGTTGACTGGAAATAAACGCGTAAGTGGTCGTGAGCACTTATTGGATATCCAAGATCCGCTTGCAACACCGGCATTGGTTTATTTTTTTGCAAGAGCAAAACGACAAGAGAATGTTGAGATTCTTGCGCGTGCCTTAACTAATGTGGGTACGCCGGCTGCGTTCGAGGCAATCGTAACCCGCACAATGGTTGAGGCAGATAACGACATTGCCTATTTTTGCCTTGAATTGCTTGAGCAATACAAACCGGTGGGGGCCATTGCCGTTTATGTCGATGCGCTGCGGAATAAGGATAATGTGAAGGTAAATCGTGCAGGGAGAGGGTTGGCTTTTGTGGGTGATTCAACAGTGGTCCGCCCACTGATTCAAGCTCTGGTAACACAGCATAAATTCAAGATCGGCAAGGACAATCCGGGTGCTGTATCGACATCGTTTGGCGGGCCGGTGGGCGGTAAGGGGACTGGTTTTGTGACAGGTGGCGGACCAAAAATTGTCGCTCAAAACATGCGCAACAAAGAGGTGCTCGGTGCGTTGCGCTCCATCACGGGTAAAGATTTCGATTACAATTTGACGGCGTGGAATACATGGTATGAAAGTCAGAAACCGCCTGCACCCAAGATTAATTCTCGTCGTGATGATGATTAGTTCCAGGTCGTAACCACCCCAGCATGGCGATAATCAGTCGCGCGTCGACTGATTTTTTGTCTCTTTTCACGTCTGTTCTATACAGCGCGTTTCAAGGTGCCGGTCGTCAGAAAATTAGCAGCAACGCGATCTTCCAGATTTGGGCGGAAGATCGTCAGCAGCAGCAGAGGCAGATACCATGCCATGTACAGGCCTCCGCCATGTGCATTCCAGAATTGACAGCCGAGCATCATTGCGGCCGAACAACTCATGAGCGTGCCGAGATTTTTTTGGGGTGGCCAGATGGCAAAGCTACCGCCCAACGCCACAAAAGTCGCAATTACCGGCAAGCGATAGACTGCATCAACATGTTGCCAGAAGCCCTCGAGATTCGTCAGTTTGGGCGTCGCGATCCCGAGCATCTGCTGCACGTCGGCAAGAAATGCATCACCGGAAGAATAGAGGGCCAAAATTCCAATCGATACCGCGAGGGCAAGAGAGACACCGCCGCAAAATCGCAACACACCGCGCTTCCAATAGAAACTGATCCAGAGTGGCAATAGAAACAGCGGATAATAAATAACGCCGATCGCCAACCCTAAAAAGAATCCGGCGAATATGGGACGCCGGTACGTGACTACGGCCCAGACCAACAGAGCAGCTGGCAGCACGTGTGCGACCCGACCGGTCATTTCCGCGGTATAGGGAAGCAACAAATAGAGCACCGCTGCACCAATACCGGTTTTGATATTATCAAAATGCCGATAGCCAATCAGAACCATCCCGATAATCACGGCCAGATGCGACAAAATCGCAATCGATTTTGCTGCCGCAATCCGTCGCGGATCATACATGCCCCGATCCACATCGGATGCTGAACTATTATCCGCGGGAAAGAACGTCTGCGTCGATATCTCCGGCAGGATGGCCAGCATCGGGTTTCGCGGCCCATACCGCTGTAGACCTGACTGCGGCGGTTCCTCGACCGCAGAGGATGAATTTGCCTCTGTGTCGTTCACGTTGATTTCTTTGCCCTCGGTTACTTCGGTAATCGCTGCAATTTCCGTTGGCAAAGGCTCCAACTCTCTCGGATCGCTATTAGCGATATTTGCCATAAGAAACACGAGCAAAGCAACTCCCAGGAAGGTCATACCTCCGACCGATAGATTCGGGTCTAGGAGAGGGCGTCGGACCATCAACGAATCCATCAGCATTCGAATCAAAAATAGTCCGCCGATTGTAAAAAGCCAAACATAGCCGAACTGACCAATGGCTATTTGGTCGTCGGAGGGCAAGGGTGATGCCCTACCGTACGCCACGAGGACCAGTCCAGGGGCAAAGAGAAGCAGCCCCACCAGATCCAGGTTACGGACGCTCCAGAATCGACTGAATTTAAAATAGACGCAAATCGTAAGTAACGACGAGAGATACACCCAGTTCATGGGGTGTATCTTTTTGTAATGGAATAAGATTTCCTGCATTTTTCGGCGGGCACTCAGCGGCCCGTTGGTTGGCGGTCGTTCGGCGTCTTGCAGCGACGTGTGAGTAAAAGAGTATGATGATCGAGCGACTCGCTCGATACCCCTTTCTGAGTAGCCGGAAGTGGCTCAAAGGTCACACGAAATAGGATTGGTGGCTCGTAGCAAGGTGAAAAAAGGCGGGATTATAGTAATTTTTGGGCCGCCCCGTCCGCGCGGGCTCAGGTAGGGAGAGTATTAGCTCTTTGGAAAAAGCCGTAAACGATTTATTTTTTTTCTTCAGCGAGCCTCTGTCTTGCCTGCTGTGCCCATGGACTTTCGGGGGCAATCTCGAGAAACCGTCTCCAATGCGTCTCCGCATCCGATCGGTTGTTCTGTTCGTCCAGCGATCGCGCAAGGTGTAGATGCACATCTGCGTAGTCGGGGTGAAAGGCCAGGGCACCATTCCACGCCGCCAGGGCCAGTTCCGACTCGCCTAGTTCATAGAGCACACAGCCTAAATTTGCCCTCGCTTCCACAAAATCTTCGTCCAGTTCGATCGCGCTATAATATCTTTCACGGGCGGCTTCTGGGGCATCCATGCGATAAAGCAATTCGGCAAGCCGGAAGTGGACTTCGGCATCCGGCCCGTAAGCGGCTAATGTCGTTCGGTAAGCAATACATGCCTCGGGCAACCGATTCTCATCCTCCAGAGCGGCCGCTGCCTCAAGTAACTCGGCAGGGGTCATTTCGGCCGCGGTCTGCTCCACTGCCTCCACACCACTTTCTACGGGAAGCGCCGGAAGCGATTGTTCTGCGGCGTGGTTTTTCTCATTCATCGAGGCCGCGTCGAAATCGAAACGGAACTGCCCCTCGGCATCAAGCAATCCCTCGCCTTCACGCAAGAGAATATCCTTGCCCTCGACAATGACTGTTAGTTGTGCAATGCGACGTTTTACCCCCGGACTGATTTTCTCTAAATTGGCGAGTTTACGTTCAAGTTGTGCGGGAGTTATTCCCTCGGCAAGCAATGAGACTAGGGTCCGTGCATTAACTACTTCCTGAAAATCAAAATAGGCGAGGCGACGGATTTCGGTACGCGGTTGGATCAAGCCACGGCGATGCCATCGTCGCACCGTTGCCGTCGGCACTTGGAGTAACTCGGCCAACATCGCCGGTGTGTAGAGATTGCGGATGTCGGCATTGTGTTCGCCGGCAACCAGCCCTAATCGCTGCCAAAGTTCGGTTTCGTCGATGACTTCGATTTCATCGTTACGAATCGCTCGAACCAAGGATTCATTTTTTGCGACAGCGCGAGGAAGGTTTTCTGATTTGGGAAGTTCAGCTTCTCCGTGGACGATCACCTGGGCCGATAAGTCAATTCTTTCGCTGACTTTTCCACCTTGCTCGCGAATCATTTGCTGCGCTGCCCGCTTGCTTAATCCGGCAAATTTGCCGATCAGGACATGCCGGCGACCGACCACCTCCGGTTCGGATACGGTAGATTGGTGATGACTATTCATTAGTGAGAGCGTACCACGGGCAGGCACTAGTTTGCCAGTCGTGTCACTGCTAGGTTGTCAGCCCGGATCGAGGTCTTCGACCTGTCAGAGGGCGTGGAAAACCTGTTAATGCCTGTTGATGGCGCGTCCGATTCATTGCACCGCATCTCACTCCGCCTCGGTCTCCGATCGATTCTGACGCAGAATCTTGCGTATCTGGAGAAGTCTTGCTCCCAGTTCGCTTTCAAATCCTCGATCAACCGGTCGGTAGTATTCACGATCGACGCCTAAATAGTCCTGTGCTGCAATCCCTTCCTCGCAATCGTGCGCGTACTGATAGCCCTGGCCATGTCCTAATGCTTTGGCGCCTTGATAATGCTTATCCTGCAGATGCACTGGCACGGGGAGAATACGTCCCTGGCGGATGTCGGTTCGCGCTTCACCGATCGCTACGGTTGCGGCATTACTTTTCGGCGCGCAGGCCAGATACGTTACGCACTGCGCCAAGTTGAGTTGGCATTCCGGAAGACCGACAAATTCGCATGCTTGCATCGTGGCGACGGCAAGCGGTAGCGCATGGGGATCGGCATTACCGATATCTTCACTTGCAAGAATTACCAGACGTCGCGTCAAAAAACGTATTTCTTCCCCACCCTCCAGCATGCGGGCCAGCCAATAAAGGCCAGCATCAGGATCACTTCCACGTATACTCTTTATCAACGCACTTATCGCATCGTAATGAGTATCGCCAGTAGGGTCATATTCAATTGCCTTCCGCTGGACTGATTCCTCGGCTAGGTCTCGGGTGAATTCGAGTGGGTCATCGTCCGACGATAAAACACCAATTTCTAGGGCACCAAGCGCACGACGGGCATCGCCATCACTCGCATCAGCGAGAAATTCCAACGCATCCGGATGCAGATGAATAATCCTCTGACCGAATCCTCGCGACTCATCTCTGATTGCCAACTGAAGCAGTTGCTTGATTTCTTCATTGGCAAGCGGGTGGAATTCAAAGATACGACTTCGACTGATCAGCGCGCTGTTAATAGAAAAAAAAGGATTCTGTGTTGTAGCGCCCACAAGAATCACCGTGCCGTTCTCCACATCCGGCAAGAGTACGTCCTGCTGGGCTCGATTGAATCTGTGGATTTCATCGACAAACAGCAACGTGCGATTTCCCGTCGTGGCAACCCTGTCGGCTGCTTCGGTGAGTAGACTCCGCATCTCTTTAACACCGGACGCAACCGCGCTCAGTTGACGGAACGCGCTTCGGGTTTCTGCTGCTAATAAATGTGCCAGCGTCGTTTTCCCGGTGCCCGGGGGCCCGTAAAACAGGACCGACCCCATCTGATCGCTTTTGAGTAACCGCCATAGAAGCTTTCCCTCACTCAGGAAATGAGACTGGCCGACGAACTCCTGAAGGGTTCGCGGTCGCATTCGGGCTGCCAGTGGCGCTACGCGTTCGCGATTCCGATTTTCGGCTGCGTCAAACAGAGACATCGTTCTTCACTCGTCGGTTTCGGCATCGTTACAGGCTACTGTGCCGAGGGTAATTGAAGCAGGTCGACGTAAAAGACTCAACCATTCGCGGAAAAACGCAAAATTCGTATTTTTTTGTTCACGCGAGGCGAATTACTTAGTTCAGCCCTTCAAATAGGGGTGTCGAGAGATATCGTTCCCCAAGGCTGCACATGATTGTTACGATCCGCTTACCGGCGAATTCAGGTCGCGCTGCAACCTGGGCTGCAGCACACATGTTGGCACCACTGCTGATCCCACCCATTATGCCTTCTTCCTTTGCAAGTCGTTGTGCCCAGGCGAAAGCCTCTTCATCATCGACCGTGACAACATCATCTATCAGCGAGGTGTCTAGATTGTCAGGGATGAATCCCGCTCCGATACCTTGAATCCGGTGTTTACCCGGTTGTCCGCCACTGATGACGGGAGAGGTTTTAGGCTCCACTGCGATCGCTTTAAAATCTGGATTTTTGCTTTTCAGAAAACGTGAAGTCCCGGTGATCGTTCCGCCAGTGCCCACACCAGCGACGATCGCATCGATTTGTCCTTCAGAATCTTCCCAGATTTCCGGCCCAGTAGTAGTTTCATGAATCGCCGGATTTGCCGGGTTACTGAATTGTTGCGGCATCCAACCGTTGCCCTCCTGAGCCACCAGCTCCTCCGCCTTCTGCATTGCTCCTGGCATGCCTACCGCTGCCGGCGTCAGCACTAGATTTGCCCCAAGTGCTCTCAATAGAGTACGGCGTTCAACAGACATTGACTCGGGCATCACTAACGTGAGTGAATAGCCTTTTGCGGCACACACGAACGCCAGTGCGATGCCGGTATTTCCGCTTGTCGGTTCAATGATGTGGGTATCCGGACCAATCAAGCCATCGCGCTCCGCCGCCTCGACCATTGCCACGCCGATGCGGTCCTTAACGCTATTGAGTGGCTGAAAAAATTCACATTTCGCAAACACGGTTGCCGATGTTTCAGGCAATAAATGGTTAATGCGAATCATCGGCGTATTCCCGATAGCGGCCGCAGCATCGTCGTAGGTTTTTCCGCGAGGCATGTGTCACACCTTTTTTGCTTTTGCTTGTTGATTTGAGGGCACCGGAAGCAAGTCGGCTGTTCCGCCTAGACTCCCACAGGTCATCGGTCCATTATCATACGCGAGAGCAGAACTCTGTCTAGGCGAACTTTACGGCGGGTATCCGGTTAACCGCCTCACAAATCATAGCGATCCGCGATAGCGAGCCGAATTATAGACTCAAGTCATTTTTCTACGGCCGCGGTATTCCATTGCCTCGCATCGGCCGCCGCAGCTTCCCGAAGTCGCTCGGGGAAATCAGGAAATGCAGCAAGCACCCGTGTCCAATTGGGGATCGACTCTCCTCCGGCAGGATCTTGCCCGAAGGCAATACCTGCCGACATAATTTGCTCGGCAAACCCCTCGACGGCAATCTCTTCGGCATGACGATCAAACTGGAGGCCATTCATCAAGGCATCGGCGTGGTATTGTCGAATTGCATCCTGGGCAGCACGCAGGAAAGCAGATCGGAGTGTTACAAAGTGACCCTCTGAAAGGACGGTTCCTCGACTGGCGAGCGTGCGAAACATCGAGGTTAGGATGTCGGTTGCCATTCGCATCAGTCCTTTTGTCGGATCACCAAGTGAGAGATCTTGATGTTTGTGTTCGTATTCGGAAGTGATATCGACCTGGCATACCCGTTTAGTCGACGTGTTGCGGAAAACCTCAGCCAGCGTGCCGACTTCAAGTCCCCAATCGCTCGGGATGCGATTCGATCTGGCAAGGCCTGCTGAAACGGCAAACTCACCGGAAAGGGGGTAACGAAAACTAGATAGATAAGTCAAAAACGGATCCGGTCCCAAAATGGTCATTAGGCTTCGAAGTAACGGCCAAACCAGCAAACGGACCGTGCGGCCATGCAGCTGATTGGTACGCCGTGCATAGAATGCTTTGCAGAATTCAAAATCGAGACTTCGGTGGGCCATGGGCAGGCACAGGCGGGCAAGCAGTTCCCTGTTATAAGTCACGATGTCACAATCGTGAAGCATGTAGGCCTTCAGAGAGGGATCGGCCATTAAATAGCCGAATGCGGTCCAAACGCTTCTTCCCTTACCCGGAACTGCAAGATTGAATCCACTGGCAATCAACTCTTCATATAAATTCTGCAACCTCTCCCCATCGGTCCACAAAACTTCGGCTTTCGCACCCAAAGGCGAAAGTTTTTCTTTGGTCTCTCGATAGTCGGCAACTTCAGGAGCAATCCCCAGGACGACAATCACATGTTCAATATAATCCGCGCCGCGCAACTCATGCACAATCTTTTCAAAGGGTGCAGCCCTCATGTCGGACGCGGTCACAGGGAGAATCAAACCTAGCCGATAATCGAGGGTCGCTTCTCGAAGCATCGCCTCCAGATGATCCTGACCGATCGATCCAAGATCGTGAAGCGTCGTAATGGGACCTTGCTGATGAAAGTCGGCCATGCATCTGTCCTTTGATACGATGTCGGATAATTCTGTGTAGTCGGCCTCGCGCGCGGCTCGCGCCCGCAATGCAGATCCGATGTATCAAGGATACCGAAGTCCAGCACCGACGAGAAGCGGTCAGGGTAACTTGAGGTCTTCGAGTCGAAAGGGTATCCGTCTTGTCGTGAAAGCAGTGGGAACAGAATAGACAAATTGATAGGCAGCGATTGGTTCACGGGGCTTAAAATAAAAGGCAAACCCGAAAGCGTTCGTCTCCTCGGACGTCTGTTCGACACGGACAGGAGAGATTTTTTTACCCGCTGGATCTTGCAGGTAGACAGCGTTTCGTTGCATCCAGCCTGTTCGATGCGATTCAAGTGCCTTCTCCGCATTTGCAATCGTCACACGAATCTCGATTACCCACTCTCCTCGACCGCGGCGAATGCTTTGAATCGCGACAGTCGCCCCCGCATTCTCTTTCTGTAGCGTGACGTCTTTCGACAATTTTGAAAATCGAAATGTTTCGCGTCTGCTAGGCAAGAGACACTCCAATTCACCACTCAAATTTGCGATCATCGAGCCGTTATTTTCGGGAAGCTGAAATGGGAGCACAAACAGGGGAGCGGTGCGATTGACTGCAATTTCGCTTTGGCCATTTCCTTTGCGAACGAACGCGCGTCCATTTTCATCGGTCGCGGTAACCGTGTTGCGGAGCAATGTCAATTGGATCGGATTCAGGCGCGGTTCCCATAATGTTTCCACGTGAATGGCAAGACCGTTGGCGTCGACATCGCGATAGTTGCGCTCGGCGATAATTTTTGTCGCCTCAAATCGAAATCCATCCTGGTAATTGACAGGCCCTGAATTCGCCCTTCGCGTTAAATCACGGGCGATAAATGCTACGCCCTGAAGCGGTCGACCGCCCGAATCAACTGCGTAGGGATAAATCTGCATTTGCGCTTTTCGCAGAATACGATCGAGTGCTTCCCAAAAGGTCAGGTCTTTAAAATTAATGCTTACCGGAATCTCGGTTTGCATTTGTCTCCGCACTGCACGGTAATCGACGATCCGGTTTCCCGAAGTCGATTCCAGTTGTTCGATCAGGGCAGAGAGTGGTTGTGCAGTTGCCTGTATGCTGACGCGACTTCCGGCGATGCTTTGTCCGGCTTTTTGTGCCTCCAGTTGTCGGCGAATGCGGCGTAACCGGCGCTTGGCTTCGGGTGGCAGGCGAGTGTCACCATTCGGAAGTACCGCGAGTGCCGCTGGACCAAGTTCGAGTAATTGCTGTTCCGCCCGATCACGATCTGTCAGGCGGTCGGCCGCCAACTGTCGCGTCAGCGCACGTACTCGGGACTGCAGTGCTTCTTGTTCCGTAGCAACCAGCACGACCGTTACCAGCAGTGGCAGAGCAAACAACGCGAAACGAAAACCATGCATAATGCATCCTATTGCTTGCGTGGGCAACCGATTCTAAATCAAGCTTCTCTATTTTACGCCGCTACGCGATGCGTTGCCAGATTATTCATAACCCTGCGACAAGCGGCGGTAGTGATGCGGAGGGCATGCGGCTCATCGGCTGTTTTTGAGACTTGCGAGATACTGAACCAGATCCACCAGTTCCTCCACCGTCAGTTTTTTTTCAATTCCACCTGGCATCAGGGAAATCGGAAGAGTGCGGAAGCTTTCGATTTCCGTGTTGGGAAAGGAACGGACAATGCCCTCGGAATTCTTGAGCGTTGTTCCCGTCGCATCGCGACTCAGCAGAATTCCTGTTTCAATTTTTCCATCGACTGTAACGAGTTCGTGGTTTTCATAGTTGTGGCTGATCGCTGCACTGGGATCGAGGATCGATGTGTACAGGATTACTCGTGAGAGTTTGCTGCCTATCTCTGTTAGGTCAGGGCCGATCGATTTTCCCTGGCGAGCCACTTGGTGGCAGCTTGCGCACTGGGCCTTGGAAAAAAAGAGATCTCTACCACGTTCTCGACTCCCGCGTCGCCCGACCAGTTCTTTCAGCGGTGGCAGCGGTTTACCTCCTGAAGTTTCAGGACGTGGAAGGTGTCGCGCTGCAATCTTTCGATGCCCTTCCGGTGGTGAGCTGTGGAAAATATTGCCTCCCGAGAAGTCAAGTTGTGGAGGACAGTTGTCCGCAGCGACCCAGTCGGCTAGGAACTGTTCGCCCTTGGGTTGATCGGCCAGCGCGTTGGCGATGGCATGTCTTATTTCGAAGGGAGTTTCATCGTTTGTGAGTTTCGACGTAAAAAAAGCGTAGGCGTCAGCATCGCCGATGTTTGCAATCGCTCGAACGGCTGCAATCGCTTGATCGATTTCGGCACCTTGGACTGCCCGCTCGAGCATCTCCCGTTTACCGAAACGAACGAGTGTCTCGGCGGCCCACGTTCCAGCTGTGGTATTGGGTCGGGAAAGTGCAAGTGCCAGCAGTTCATCGCTTCGGGTCGTTAGTTCAAACTGCCGTACGAGTTGAAAATAGCGTGTCGTTCCCTGATTCGCCCGCAGATAACGATCAAG
>JAYYJN010000034.1:0-9428 GCA_036146215.1 Planctomycetota bacterium | reverse complement strand
ATTCAAACGGATCGTCTGAATCGTCGTCTGACGTATTCTGCTCGTCGGGAGAGTTATCTCCCTCCTCTTGAAAGGGGTTATCCCCTTCCCCTAGGTCCTTTTGATCGGCTTCGCCGTCATCTTTTTCCACGTCGCTTTTAGCGGTGATTTTAATTTTATTTTCGTTGGCAGAGTTTCTGTTCAACGATTCAATACATTGGATTAAGCCATCGGTCGACGCCAGATAGATTCGATCTGTGAGAGGGTTGGTAATCGGTATCGAAACACCCCCGGTGGGTAAGTTGCCCAGTGATTGGCCGGTTTCCGTATCGACAATTTGCAAATTTTCACGTTTATCCAGACCGAATATTCGCTCAGAAGTCACCGACAGAATCCTAGCGATATCGGGGTTAAACCAAACTTCATTTCCCTCTTCTATAGATGACTTTGCAGGCGAAGCGTTAGGGTTTTGCTCATTATCCTCGTCCAGTAAACCTGCTTTTTGCGCAACATCTTTATCAGCCAGAATTCGGTATAGTCCGCCTTGAGGCGTTGAGATGTAGACGAATCCGTCACGTGCAACTGGCCGATAGATCAACGGAGTCCCCGTAGAGAATCGCCAGCGAATGTCACCTGTTTTAGTGTTGACTTTATAGAGATAGCCGTCTGCTGAAACAACATAAAGAAAGGAACCAATCTTTACCGGCGGCACCACTACGTCTTCAAATGTTTCGAGACGAAACAGTATTTCCATCGGTTTAATGCGCGCAACGTAAAATGTGGCCCGGTCATTAGACCACCCAAAAAAACCATCAAAAATGGTGGGCTGAACCATGGTCTTGCCATGAGAGTTAAATCGCCAAACAGGAAATTGTGTGTCGGATACAGACCGTACGTCACCCCAAGCTCTTGGCTTATCCAACGAGTAAACTTCTAAATTACCGTCGACTTTGGGAACAAAAACAAAATCATCGCTCACGCCCGGCGATCCGATCACGCCACCCGATAATTTTCGGGACCATACCTGTTTGCCAGTTTTACGATCAAAAACAAGAAGATGAGAACCGTTTGACAGCACTGCATGGTCGGGACCAACACCGATAGAACTTGTAAAAAGTCCCGGTGAACTCACATTGCTCGCCCAGAGAGTTTCGCCCGTTTCTCCATCGATTGTTTGAATCACCCCCCGTTTTGTTTGAATAGTAAGAAGTTCTCCATCAAAGTTCACATTCTCGACCCGATCTCTTCCAACATCCATTTGAACCTGATTAAACCAGGGGCGTGTTAATCCTTGTCGCTGCAGTTGCCCGCTATCAATAAGACCATCTGCAATGGCCGATGAATGGCAAAACGTAATAAAGAGGAACGCAGCACAAGCAATGAAAGAAGTTACGTTTCGTTGAATCACAATCATGAAAAAACTTTCAATAAAGCATCTGCAAACAGAATAGAAAAAATCTGGGGAATTTTTCCCTAAACGAGAAAAATATGTCTCAGCTTTTATTCTAGTCGAAAAGGAGCCTGGGTTGGGGCCTAGTCAATTTTTTAGGAAAAGCATCAAATGGTGTCAAAATATGCAACACATGAATCGTTTAACCAGCCTGATGGAGTGAAAATTTGCGTGCAAAACGCCATCGCGGAACCGCGGAGTGGGGAACGCATGTTAACTCGACTTTGGCATCCATCTCAGAGAATTGCTGCACGTGGGATGCACTCTCAGTTTAAAAGTGGTGCAGAGTCGACCAAAGCTGAGCCTACATTGTAAAAGAGCTATTAAAGAATTGCTTTAGCAATGAACACCAAGAAAAATCTAATTACTCAATGAATCGGCCTGTGAACTTATCTGAAGCAGAGGAATCGATCCAGGCTGTTTTAGGCTACCTTAATTTTTCA
This sequence comes from Planctomycetota bacterium, assembly GCA_036146215.1. GTDB lineage: Bacteria > Planctomycetota > Planctomycetia > Pirellulales > UBA7805 > UBA7805. The sequence goes on along the minus strand of JAYYJN010000034.1, from coordinate 7,556 downwards.
TCCGGCAGTCACGACCCACATTTTTTCCAGCACTTAAATAGGCTTTACCAATATTGCGATACGCAGATCGCTCATACGACTGTTGATTGCGACTCCAATACCCCATTGTGGAAAAGCGTAACTAGCCTACTTCAAGAGCGACTGCAGTCACTTCAGCAGCAGAATTCCTCGTTTGCAAATAATGATCAAGCGTCTCTTGCATTGATTAATATTCAAGATCGAATCCTGCCTCAATATTTAAAGTTTCACTCGGACTTGTTATTTCATCAATCGGAAAGTTCATTGTATGGGCCGTTTTTTCTTGGCCGTGCTTTCGAATGTTTCCTTGCTGAGATCAATCAATCCACACACTGGAATGAAAACCAACTGCATGCAACCATTGACAGACTGAATGACTATGTTGGATATCGTCCAGTCGCCGTGTTGGAAAATGATCGAAAGATGGAGCCTTACGCGCACGAGTGGTGTCGTCCGATTCCCTTGTATGTGCAGGGGGCCGATGTGGCGTATGGGATGTATGCGGAGATCATCAGTGAAGCAGTTGCGATTCTTCGTGGATTACCGCAAAGCATTTGCAATGCCGCACAGTTTGAACTTGAGAATCTAAAGGAATTGGCCTTCGACCCGCGTCCATATGATTTCGATCACCCGGTAAACAAACGACCAAACTACCAATTTGGACTTTGGGATCCATTAAGTGTTGATAACCGAGGTTTTTACTCCCGTTTTGTAATTCAGCAAACAACACTTGATATTTTGTTAGATCGCGTCACTTGGGCCAAGCCAGAGATGAAAAATCAAAAGCTATTTGAATCAGCGGCAGCTCTAGCCGGTACGATGCTCATGGCGTCGGCTGTGAGTGGTAATGGTCCGGATGCCTACACGTCGGACATCTCTTTAGGGAAATTACTACCCGCTATTGCCAGATTTCGTGAAGCATTTTATGACCATCTGCTTGCGGTAGAAAAAAATAATCCACACGTGTACTCGAAAAATCTAGTGGCTGAGGCAGAAGAGGTCCACCAGCCGTTCGGCGGTGTACGGCGTTTTTTAAACACACAACTTTCACGCCGACGCGCACAGCAGTTGGAGTATCTGCATCTGGCGATGATTTATGCTCGAATTAATAAGTCGGAAGCAGCACAACGACAAATATCATTTGTGCCCGCTGCAAGTACGAAAATTCGTTGCGAATTGGAATGTTTATTCTCCGAAAACGAGACTTTGCTTCGCGATCGAAAAAGTTCCGATTTTGCATCTCGAATGAAAAATTTGGTCGAATTGTTTATGCGCGGAATTCATTGTGGAGCGATTGTCGACCCCTGGAATATTTTGGGTTTTGATTCAAATTTCAGCTTATTTCCGGCACTGGAAAACAGTGTGCCAGATCATCGAGTGGGAGTCTTAGTTGACCTGGTAGATCGTATTTTTTCGCAGTTTTCTCGCGGCCTCTGTTTAGCTGCCTCGGAAGAGGCAGTTGATGCAGTGGAGACAATTTCAGAAGCATTTAATCAGTTCTCAAATTGGTGGGATCAGTTTGCAGTTGAATTCGCAAATGCTGTGGAATCAGTATCCGGAGATGCTGTTTGTGCAGATGCACAAATTGCAGCTAAGGCATTATCAGCGTGGCAGCAAGCAGGAGCGACGTCCGGTGATGTGCGTTTTTGGCAACCTTTTGTCGGTAAGATTAAATCGCCAAAAGGATATGTATTACTTATTAATGCACTGCTTGACCGTAAAGACTTTGTGGCTGCAATGCATTTGTTGATGCATTGGCTAAGCCATTCCGACCAAGTGAACCTTCAAAAAGGTAGCGATTTATTTCATGTCATAGCCAACCGGTGGCTCAATGAAGTGATGCTTGGTCTAGATACATCGCGGCCTGAAGATAAGGCCGGCGTGTGGCTGATGGTAGAGAAATTTTTTGATTTCCTTGAGGCTAATTCCGGAGACTATGCACGGGTTCCTAAATGGGGATTAGCTGATTCCGTTTCCGGGTTAAAAGAAGAATCTTTTGATTCGATTGAAGACACAGAGGACGATGTGTTTTCGGCGGCGTACGAAGAAGTTGTTTACCGAGATAGCACGGATGACGGCGTTGACGGAGAAATTTTAGGATCAGAAACAGATAATTTTGGGCTCAATGAAGAGGCACGTCGTATTAGTGAACGGCTAGGGTTTCTCGTCACAATAATGAGACTTTGGAAATATGTGGTTGCTACAGCACTGACGCAAGGTTGCAAAAATCAGCTTCCGTTGCGCGATCGATTTGAAGATTGGCGGAATCAGTCCCAAGAGCAGCAAATCGCACTGTTGGATTTGTTGAAATCGATAGAACGATGCGATCTACCGCAACCATTACCGACATCCGAATCTCTCGTGGAATATGATCGCAACCTTGCAATCCACGAGGTTTTGATAGAACGAGTGATCGATGCTTACTTGATTGACGTCGAGACCACGCAGTTATTGACCGCAGCGTCGCTTGCGTCCGGGGATCAGGCCAATGAAAAAGATCATCCCGTAGCCTGTTTAATGCGAGCAGCGCTTGAAGGTGATCAGATCGGGGTAAAGAAGTGGATAGCTATGTTTATGGAGGATCTGTCTAATCAAAATCTACTTTACGTTCCGCTCGCAAGAGGAGGCACCCTGCGTAACGTCGTCGAGACGAAAGGTCATCAACGAAACATAAAAATGGCGTTGGATCTTCTGCCCCGGATGGGTCTTCTAGAGGAATCGATCTCGTTGCTTCGTGTTTGCGCAAAAAGAGAACGAGCGCAACTCGGAAGGTCCGGAAGTGTGACCGAATTTGACCAAATATTTTTTATTGCGAACCAGAGATTAATCTCCTCTATCGTGTTGAGCGTTGAGCGATGGTCTGAATATACGCCTAAAAATTTATCTGAAGCTTGCGAACTCCATGAGAGACTAATGATTGATTATCTTGAACAATTGATGGAGCAAACGGCCCAAATATGGATTGAGCACAGTCAAACGCTGCGACTTTCGGTTTTAGAAAAGGTTTATGCGGATAAAAAATGGGAAGCATTGGTAAATTTTATTCGCGCTCACGGTCGTGATATCTTTACCCAAGAATTTATGCACTTGGGTAATCTCCGTGCAATACTCCACCGCGGTGTTTCCTTGTGGGTGGAGGAGAAGATGGCATCTTCTGAACAGACCGAGTGGTCTATTTATTCCATAATGGACACGGAGGAAAACAAACAGAAGATTGTTGGACACTTGCAAGTGGTAATTGAAGCTATCGTAGAAAACTATGGGGAATATAAAGAGTACAACGGAACGACAACACAGTCAGATCAGGGCGAATTACTTTATATGTTCTTGGACATATTGAGGTTGCGATCGAGTTATGATCGCATTGCCTGGAATCTTATACCAGCACTGCAAGTCCATGAGATACTGCTGCGCCATGGTCGGGTTGACGCTGCCGAATCGTGGCGACTAGAAATGGTTGAGCGAACGAGAGAGTCGGCAGACGAGATAGTCAGGAAGTTGCGCGATCTCGAGCAACGATATGGAATGCGACTATCGACTGTTGCACATCGCATCGAGGAACGTTTTATCCAGTCGCTTGATATTGGTCGCGCCAAAATTCTCGTTAGGAAATGCATGGTGAATGAAAACGACTTTCAAAACGAATATTTCCCTCTGCTTGTCGAACAGATTGACGAACTCACCCAAGAACCCACGGGCGCTGGCCTCGATCTCCCGCATTGGATTGTTACCTTAGAGGAAGAGGTCACGGACTATCACAAAAGACATCTTCGCCGTATTCGTGAGGATATTACAGAAAAAATATCGCCAAAGTATCTTTCACGCGCTGAATTAGAGCATCAGCTTCAGAATCTGGCTTAATCATTACTCGATCAAAAAATCGGGCCAGAGGGAGTCACTGACAAACAGGCCTTTCCGGGTTAATCGCAATTGATTGTTTTCGAGCGATAAGAATCCCTGGTGAATAAAACGGTCAAGCGGTTTCTTTAAAAGCTTAAAAATATCAAACCCTGTGGACTCGTAAAAATCGGAAATCCCAATTCCATCGATCTGTCGCAGTCCAAATACAACTCTCTCTCGCGCGGATGCCTCTGCGGATAAATGTTCCCGAAAAGCTACCGGCGATTCACCGGCGAGCAGCCTTTTCATATATGTCGTTGTACTGCGATGATTTGTCTCACGTGTGCCGCAGACAAGTCGTGATGCTCCGGCGCCGACCGCAAAATGACCTTGGAGTTTCCAGTAACCTTCGTTATGACGACAGCGATGACCCGGACGTGAGAAGTTGGAGACTTCATAGTGCTCAAAACCGAAGTCTTTGAGAGTTTCGATACTATGTTGGTACATTTGGAGTTCCAAATCCTCGCCCAAAGGAGTCAATGTTCCCCGAAGCATCTGACTGTAAAAATCGGCCCCTTTTTCATAGGTGAGCCCATAGGTTGAAAGATGGTCGGGCGCAAGCTGAATTGCCTTTTCTAAATCGGTCTTCCAGACGTCGAACGTTTCATCAGGAGCACCAAAAATAAGGTCAATTGAAACATGAAGATGATATTTTCTCAAAAGGTTTACTGCATTCACAATATCCGTTTCCGTGTGTGATCGATCCAGCACTCGGAGCTTTTTTTGGTTGAACGATTGCGCGCCAAGACTGACTCGAGTGACACCGGCAGCGGATAAGATCGCCACCTTGGATTCAGTAATATCGCACGGATTTGCCTCGACGGAATACTCAGCCCCACTGTTCAGTGAAAACCAAGCGTTCACCAGATCAAGCAAGTGTTTCAGTTCATGAGGCGAAGGATATGTTGGCGTGCCACCACCAATAAATAAGGTATCCACGGGATGGCAATGATCAAAGCGGCGCAGTTCGGTATCAAGCGCGATTAAATATTTTTCAATCAAATCATCGCGGTTTGCAATTAGCGTAAAATTGCAGTATCCACAGCGGTGTCGACAGAAAGGCAGATGGACATAGGCAGCACGAGGTATTTTCCGTGCCATTTCCGGTAGATCGACCGATCGATAGCCCATAACGTGTTCGTTGCGATTGCGAGGATGCACAGCGGGTTAGATTTGGTTTGTCGTCGAATCTAAAGCGCGTTTATAGGTTATTGAACGTCTATTTAAATCCAGAGATGGAGCCTGCCGTCAAGCATATCAGGCAGTTTTTTTTCAACCAAATTACGAATAGTATTTTTGTGATAACGAGTACTGAAGTGAGAAGCAATAATTAATTTATTTTTGAAACGGGATTTCCGCTCAATAATATCTTCAAGATGAAGATGTCCAAATTTATGTATTTTTTGCCTACGATGGAGTGGCGAAAGAAAGGTAATTTCCGTTATTAAAATTTCGGCGTCGTACATTTCTGGGGCAACATCGAGCCCTTCCGGTGCACTGTCTCCCAGATAGGCGATCAGCGGTCGGCGAAGTTCTTCTGAAACTTCCTTTCCCTTCAGACGTAGATCGCGAATTTCTTCACCGCTTAGGGATTGATATTCAGGTTTTAATTTTTTTCGCCGCTCCCAGACAGTAAATCCAAATGAAGGTACAGAATGCTTTGTCGGAGTCACAGTTACAATGTGTTCGCGAGATAATTCTATCTGGTTTCCGGCAGCTATTGGCAATAATCGGCATGGTAATTTACCCCGATCGAGTTGGGTGAAGTTGTAGAGGATCTGCTTGACGGGATCAATCGCTACCTCCGGAAGATAGATCGTCGGAGGTTCCATTTTCATCATTCGTCTGCGGGCCACATAAATCGGTAATGCTGCAATGTGGTCAAGATGCCCATGCGATACGAACCAAGTACCGGTGCCCATAAAAGACCAAGGTTGCGCCCCAAGATCAAATCCAATTTTTAGTTCGGGGATGCGCCAGTAAGTCTGGACTGCCGCCCGAGAATAACCTTCAATCGTGAGATTGTTAAAGGTAAGTTTTTTTACAGGGAGGTTATCGATCATATACGGGAAGAAGATGTTATGTTTGCAATATAACTTATGACGGGAACAAGCGATTCAGTGTAGATAGACCTTGAGGGTCATGGAAAGGGACCACGGACAGAGCGAATCGGCTTTAGCTTGTTGGTGCTGAGACCTCGAACATCGCCCACGCGGTATCCTTAGACAAACCAGATCTATCGTCAGGGATCACCAAGATCAGCACCATCTGGTTTTGCGTGCTCATAGCTATCACTCGAATCAAAATTAATCTTGTCTATCGATTGGTCACTCGCGAGCAACCACATTTCTCCGAACAGTTGCTCTTGTTCACATTCCAGGTTGTGATGGCGAATCAATTCTAAGACAGCAAGAAAAATGCCGATCATTTGTGACTTGTGCATTCCGTGATCGAATAAGTCAGACATCTTTATGCGACCATCATCACACAATTGTTTATGAATTTGCTCCATGTAAACATGAATCGGCGTTTCATCATAGACAATACTTGAGGGTTTTTGGGCCTGACGATCCTTGAGAATGCGACTAAAAGCGCTAACTAAATCCCACAATTCTACTTCTCGGATGGGCTCGGCAGCGATATTTCGAGTTCGTGGTGGCAGATCTTGCGACTGTCGGGAAAAATGTTGTTGCCATTCACGGCTTTTATCTTCTAACAAACTTGCAGCATCGCGGTATTTTTTATATTCGAGCAATTGACGTACAAGGTCCTTGCGCGGATCTTCAATTTCTCCTTGCTGCTCATCATTATTTGGGAGAACTAACCGCGATTTTATTTCGACTAAAGTACTGGCCATTTCTAAAAAATCACCGACCTTATTGACATCGATTTGCTCGAGGACCTCAAGGTGACCAATAAATTGCTCGGCAATAGCGGAAATTGGAATGTCTGTAATTTCGACTTCGTGCTTTCGAACCAGATACAGAAGCAGATCTAGGGGACCGCGAAAAATATCCAGATCGACGCGGAACATTGCGCTGGCATGCTTATTACGACTTTTATTCGGCGTGGAGTTACTGCTGACCATTATTTGGGATGTAAAATCGGGGCTGGTGAGAAGTTGATCGGTATGCAACCATGCGATTATTTATAAATTTAAATACACACTTCATCAGGAATATGTGGAGGTAAACCACTCCATGGGTTCAGTATATCTCTAAATCCGATTGTGGGCATCAGCAAAACATCAGTTAGATTTGCGTCAAACTGCCCTTGGGGAGGTCATTTGGTCTGATTGCAAGTGATTGCAAGCGACCAAAAGTCCTCAGTTGAAAATGCCAGGGAAAGGACGAGTGTGGAAGACAAATCCAGAAAACATTTTTCAGGATATCAATCGATTCCGGCCCGCGAAAATTTTCTGCTTGCCCACTACGCCATCCGTAGTGAAAATACTTCGGGTCGCAAATACGCGGAACCAATTCAAGTTTATAGGGGTCCTTATCAGCGAGATCGTGACCGAATTATCCATACGGCAGCGTATCGAAGATTGAGTCATAAAACGCAAGTTTTTACGAACGAGTTCGGGGACTACCATCGCAATCGTCTGACCCACACCTTGGAAGTATGTTCGATTGCAC
>JAYYJN010000033.1:0-4672 GCA_036146215.1 Planctomycetota bacterium | reverse complement strand
TATGTGAATCTTTAGGCGTGCAGTATGTGCGGGCCAATACCGTGGGCACGCACCCCGATTTTATCTCGATGATTCGGAAGCTGATCACCGAGCGGACGGAAGGAGCGGTGCGAGAAACGTTGGGTTGTTTGGGGCCGCGAGCCGATTTCTGCCCCGAGAACTGCTGTCCACCGCCACCCGCCCGCCGTCCTTGAGTCTCGCGGCGGAATTGCTCTGGTTCGTTTCCCAAGCGACCGCTTAGACTGGTCGCTGACTGGCTAACAACCATTCTTTTGGAGGCGGACCATGGAACAAAAACTCTGGGATCAAGCTGCACCGCAATATGACGAGGAAATTTTCGATACCTTTGCCCATGACCGCGACAACGTTCTCCGCAGAGTTCTGGAAAGAGTGGTCGATCCGGAAGCTACATTTTGCGATTTTGGTTGCGGGGTTGGCCGCACTATCCCGTTTATTGCTGAGAGGGCGAGAGACGTCGTCGCAGTCGACTTCTCTGCCGCCTCATTGGAAATCGCAGAAAAAAACAACCGCCATCGAGACAACGTACGGATCCTGCAACAGGATCTTGTCGAGACCAATCCCCCTTTCTGCTGTGCGGATGTCGGCCTTTTGATGCAGGTTTTAATTATGCCGGACCCGAAAAAGCGAGACCGGATTTTAAAGACGGTCTTCCGAAATCTGCGTAGTGGTGCACATCTTGTTGCGGTTGTCCCCTCACTTGAGGTCGCATTACTGACCTATCAACGGATTGGCCAGTGGTATCGCCGTGACGGCAGTAGCTTTGCGGAGGCAACCCGGCAAATGCGCTCATTAGCAGAGCAGGATATCGTATCGCTCGTCGAAGGGGTCGTAAAAATTTCTGACACACCCACCAAACACTTTCTCCGTGAGGAGGTTGTGATGACATTCAGTGACGCAGGTTTTGAAGTGCAGCAACTGGAAAAAATTGAATATTCCTGGGAAGAAGATTTTGAAGAACCCCCGTCTTGGATGCAGGAACCGTATCCATGGGATTGGCTGGTTGTGGCCCGTAAGGCGGCGTGAGGGGTCTGAACGAAGCCACTAAGTGGGCTCGAGAAATAAAAATAGGAGTTCAACCGTTCAATGTCACCCCTTATGAGGCTAATTTCCGTCAACGTAGGTGCGACTCGAATGATTGAGTTTGAGGGCAGGACATTTCGCACCGGCATTTTTAAAACACCTGTCTCGGGGCCCGTTTCTGTGGGTAGGACGAAACTCGAGGGCGACGGCCAGGCGGATCTGCATTCACATGGTGGAGTTGACAAGGCGGTGTACCTTTATCCGGTAGAGCATTATCCATTCTGGCGAAACGAGTTAAATGAGAAAATTGCTGATCCGGGTAGCTTTGGAGAGAATCTCACTGCGGAGGGACTGCTTGAAGATTCAGTTTGTATCGGAGACACGTTCAAGGTCGGCACGACCGTCGTCCAGGTGACCCAACCGAGAACACCCTGTTATAAGCTGGCGGCACGTTTCAATCGTCCCGATTTGCCTGGCCGCTTCCTGCAAACGGGGAAGTCCGGTTTTTATCTAAGAGTTCTCGAGCCCGGCCAAGTAACAGCAGATGACCGCTTTTCACTTTGCGATCGGGATTTGGAGCCGGTATCAGTGTCGCATGTGGCGAATATTTATCACTATGGATCCAATGACCGACAAGCAATTAAAGATATTCTGAAAAATCGTTCACTTTCCGCAGAATGGCGAGATGCCTTTGAAAAACGGTTGGGCAATAGCGCGGTGCCGTAATTTAAAATGTACGAATCATCGGTGTGTCAGAGTTTGAAGTTTTCAATCCATTCATCAAGTGATTCACTCGATTCTTGTTTTGGCACCTCGCCCGTATTTTGATCTTTCTTGCCCGACTTTTTGCGATATTGCTTCCAGTCCATTTTGCCCCATTTTTTCTCTTTCATCGCCTGTGCCATTTTTTCGACATCTTTTGTTTCCCCCTGCCACGTTACACGCAGGTGGTTTCCCTCACGGTTGATTTGGACGGCATCAAGCATTTTTTTCCCCAGGGCACTCTGTTTCATTTTCATGCCCATCATCGCCCACATGCCGCTGACAGCTCCTTTCATCTTGGACGCAAGCTCGGCGTTATTGGCCTGCAGGTCATATTCAAGCTGCATTATTTCGTCATCGGCATCAAAGAACATGGTGGCGGTTTGACAACGCTTCAGTACCGGACAGCGGGTTGTTGCCTGATATGTTTCTGGGACATCGATTGCCCGACACGCTAACAGTGCCTGGCGGTTGAATGAGTCAAGCAATGAAGAATCCTCTTGCAGGCCGGGAGCTTTTCCCTCCAGCACATCGATCGAAGATTTAATTTTTTGTGAGTCGTCCGCAATCAGCATCAGTGAATTATCAAAGAGGCAGCCCGCTACCGAATGCTCGCCCTGGTAGGGTGAGGAATCGGTCCACGTGCTGATCAAGCGACCACGATATGTCTCCGTTTGCGCATCCGGGTGCATTTTTTGAAAACGGGCAGCAATTTCTCCAGGCTTGATATTCTGTACATGTAAGGCAAGAACACCGTTGAACCGCGCATACTGACTGTCGTACATGGAAATCCCCTGCAAATCCGTAACCGGGTTCCAGCCATATGTTTCTGCCATCTCAGAAACTTTATCGCGATACCATGCTTTGTCTTTCATTTGCTTTTCCCAATTCTGCATCAGCTTCCAATCCCGTGCCTTCTCGACATCGAAATGGAGCAACCATTTGGTGTCGGCGGGTATCTCAGCGGGGTTCAATGGCGCCGCCTGTAGTTGAGAAACGCAAACCTCAAGGGTGAATAAACAAACGACTATTAGTCGGCGAGCTGACAGCAAAGGCATGGTATTCCTCTCTGGAAAATTGCTGGCGGGACAATTCGGACTTGCTGTTAATGTAACAAAGCCTGGAAAAAAACGCACTTTTTTATTAATCAGACTCAGACCCCGCCCTTCTGTGGGCATTGGGCTGCTACAGACGGGAGGCTATTCTATAAGAAACCAGCCAAATTAATTGGGGGCCCTACGATGATGAAATTTTTCAATCTCTTATTATCCGGTACGTTGGTTCTCATCTCGATCACCGTTGCGGCTGATGAGCCTGCGCGGCCGAATATCGTGCTGATCATGTCGGACGATATGGGGTACTCGGATATCGGCTGTTACGGGGGAGAAATTAACACCCCGAATCTCGATCAACTTGCCGCAGATGGTTTGCGTTATACGCAATTTTATAATACTGCCCGTTGCTGCCCCACGCGTGCCTGTCTGTTGACGGGACTTTACCCCCATCAAACGGGCGTTGGTTACATGATGCAGGATCGTGGGGTAGATGGCTATCGTGGCGATTTAAACCGCAACTGTGTCACCATTGCCGAGGTATTGCGCAGTGCAGGTTACAACACTTATATCGCCGGGAAGTGGCACGTTTCAAAGATTACACGACCGCGTGACGACGGAGACAAATACAACTGGCCCACCCAACGCGGATTTGATCGTTTTTACGGCACTATTCATGGCGCGGGTTCATTCTGGGATCCTTCCACGCTTTGCCGAGGTAACAAAATGATTTCCCCGTTTGCGGATGAGGAATATCAGCCGGAGGATCCTTATTACTACACGGATGCAATTTCCGATCAGGCAGCGCGATTCATTGAGGAAAATCCTCCGGGAGAACCGTTCTTTATGTATGTCGCCTACACTGCAGCCCACTGGCCGTTACACGCCAGGGAACGAGATATTGCGAGTTATAAAGGAAAATACGATCAAGGTTATCACGCTATCCGTGAAGCTCGGCTGAAAAAAATGAAACGCTTGGGTGTCGTCAAGCAGGATATTCAACTGTCTAAAGCCGCCGGTCAATGGGAATCGATCGAGGACAAAGACTGGGAAGCAGCCAACATGGAGGTCTATGCAGCGATGGTTGATTCCATGGATCAGGGCATTGGCCGCATTATAAATGCACTTAAGGAAACTGGTCAGTTTGAAAACACCTTACTTTGTTATTTCCAGGATAATGGAGGCTGTGCTGAGGCTGCCGGTCGCGGCCTCATGCCGAATCCCCGCGGTGAAAAACCAACATTGCCACCGCTGTCAGATGATGCGTTGCATTATGCAGGATCGACGCCAAAACAGACACGCGATGGTTGGCCGATTCGCAATGGCCGAGTGATGCCTGGACCGGCTGACACCTATATCGGTTATGGGAAAAATTGGGCTAACGTTTCAAATACACCGTTCAGAGAATATAAGCATTGGACACACGAAGGGGGCATTTCCACACCGCTCATTGTGCACTGGCCTGATGGTTTTAAAGACAAGAATAAAATTAGAAATCAACTTTGCCACCTGATTGATTGGATGCCTACCTGCGTGGAACTATCTGGCGGAACCTATCCAGAGTCCTTCGAGGGTGAGTCGATTCAGCCGATGGAGGGCAAAAGCCTAGTTCCAACCTTTACGGATCAGCCTCTTGAGCGGGAATATGTGTTCTGGGAACACGAGGGAAATCGGGCTGTGCGGGATGGTCGCTGGAAATTAGTTTCCAAGCGCACCCGTGGTGGGTTTCCACCGGATTGGGAACTCTACGACGTAGAGCAGGACCGAAGTGAATCGAAAAATCTCATTGGCCGACAACCGGAGAGAGCAGCAAAGAT
>JAYYJN010000032.1:0-12369 GCA_036146215.1 Planctomycetota bacterium | reverse complement strand
CGCTAGAGCAATGCGGCTATTTTCCAATGTTTTTTGGCCCATCCATTTAGCTAGCGTAAAGCCTCTTGGTCAGAAATCTTCCGGCAGCACGAGTTTGCCAAAATTAACTGACCCCAACCGCTTTCCTAAGCCGAATAATTGGAACAAGAACAATTAGATAAATCTGGCTACGGCTTGACGATGCCGATAACCGGAATTTTTGTTTCTCATTCGAATCATTTTCATTCCATCGAAACACAATATAGCCAACAGAGGTTTCGTTTGCTCCGTTCACTGTCCATGCTCTCCAAAACAGTAATGTTTTTGGCGATTGCATGTTGCATTTTCACGCTGCTACCGCAGGCCAACGGGGCACCACCGCTCTTTATGCGCAGTAATACGGAAAAAAAACAAGCGATTTCCGAGATTCCCTTCAATCGGCTTGATGCGGCGGCGAAAAAAAAAGTCAACTCTGTGGTGGAAAACACGAGTGTTTTCAAGCGGATGACGCCACAGATCATTGACTGCGATCCACGTTATTATATGTTTTTGATCCGCCACCCGGAGGTCATCGTCAGCATCTGGCAAATGATGGATGCAACTGATATGCGTATTACGCGCAAAGGCCCGCTGGTATTCAACGCCGACGATGGTGAAGGAACCGTTGGCACGCTCGAATTTCTTTACGGCGATCAGAAAGTCCATGTTCTTTATGGCGAGGGTGCCTATACCGGCAGCCTGACCAAACGGCCGATCCGCGCGGATTGCTTGCTAGTGCTCCATTCCGATTTTACGACCGACAAGACAGGCCGGCCCTTTGTACGGGCTCAGCTCGACATGTTTGTCGACGTGAAGAATGTGGGCGTTGACTTAATCGCCCGGACATTCCAACACATGATCGGCAATACCACTGATTTAAATTTCGCGGAAACCGCGCATTTTATTACAAAGCTTTCACGGACGACTGAGGAAAATGGCCCAGGTGTACAACACTTGGCAACGCGACTTAACGACATCAACGAGCCGACTCGTCGGGAATTTGCCCGGCATGCCGGGGCGGTCTATCAAAAAGCAAAAAGTCGCCATGCGAAATCGTTCGCGCAGTCATCACCATCTGATACACGTGCGATCTCACTCCGCTCTCCGAGTGCGGCCTCAAGTGGACCCAAGCCGGCAGTGGCAAATTAGGTAGTGAATTGGGAAATCGCCAATTCTTTCAGACCTTTTAAATCTAGTTTTCCGGTGCCAAGTACCGGAATTTCGGCTACCCGATGAAAGCTATCGACTGACGGAATCCATAGAGCGGGCAATCCTGATTCAGCGAGTTTGCGGCACAGCTCTTCAGGCGAGTGATTGAGTTGTGTATATAACACCACAATTCGTTCCCCTTTACGAACATCGGGAACGGCAGTGACCACAACTTCTTTTTCGTGTTCTTCATCATGGTCGCCGAACAGTAATTCCGTGATGGCATCCTCTATTTTCAAATGCGGTACCATCTCGCCGCCGATTTTTGAAAAACGACTCTCACGTCCCGTAATCGAAATAAAACCATCCGTATCAATGCGGGCGATGTCACCAGTTGTGTACCACTCGCCTCGCATGACCTCGGCCGTCTTTTCCGCGTCGTTCAAATATCCCTTCATCACGTTCGGACCACGGAAGAGCAACATCCCTTCGGTGTCTGGCGGGACATCCTCACCCGACTCGCGATGAACAATCTTCGCCTCAACCCCTGGAATCGATCGGCCGATTGTTCCCTCGCGGACCCCATCACCGGGATTGCCTCGAGCCCGACTGGGCGGAATATTGACAGCCGAAAGCGGCGATAATTCTGTTGTTCCATAACCTTCGATCGGGCGAATGCCGAATTTTTCCTCTACCACATCAGCAAGTTCGACGGGCAGTCGCTCTGCACCGGTCACCAAGACATCGACGTGCTCAAAGTCCGAGGCTTCACATCGTCGCCAATACCCACGCAAAAACGTTGGTGTCGCAAGTACAATGGTGGCACCGTGACGAGCACAAAGCTTCCCGACCTCCCGCGCCTCAAGCGGGGAAAAGTGATAAATGCCTTTAGGCGGAAGCGTAAGCACGGTCCAGAGCGTGATCGTGTATCCGAACACGTGAAAAAAAGGCAAAATACCGAGTAGCACATCGTGTTCACCGAGATGCACAATCTCATCCACCGCTTCAATGTTGGAACCGATATTTCCAACCGTAAGCATCACTCCCTTCGGCTCCCCCGTCGAGCCAGAGGTAAAGATAATAGTGAAGAGTTCGTCATCACTTAAATCTGCAATGCCGCAGTGACGTGCGAGGAGCCCGACCGGAAGCATCACCGCCTGCAACAAGCCGATGATTTTGTCCATGAGCGTCACCTGACCTTTGAAATCCTCGAGATAGACAACCTCGGCATCGATTTCCAGGTCGAGCTTTTCCATTACCCGGCGACTGGTTAGCACGCGTCGGATCCCAGCCTCAGCGATGCAATGGTTCAAGACACCAGACGAAAGCGTGTAATTCAGATTCACCGGCACGCGGCGGCATAATGGTATTGCTGCGTTGACCACCGCCGACGGAACGGAGGGAGGCAAGAGCAATCCAACACAGCGCTCGTCATCGGCAAACACGGCCCGAAGCAAGGCACGACGAAGGACGAGCGTCTTAATGAGTAATCCTCGACCAGTAAGTTCGCTGCTCAGGTCGGCAATTTTGGAACGACCCCCCACCTTGCGACACATCTTAATAAAAGTGAGAGGAAGATTCATAGAGGACCGCCACATCTTTCAGAATACTGCCCAAGCATAACTGCCTAGCAATCAGATGGGTAGACCAAATTGCTGCCGATTGCATCCATCGACGCCGTATGGCAACATACACCTTCGATACGTCAACAAACTATGATGAGGCCCGCATTCGCAACCGGCCCCAAAAAGAAAGCCAAATATGGCAGGCAGCAAAAAAGCGGAGAAAGCAACTTGGTGTGGCTTTGACTTAAGCACTACCGGCCTCGCCCTTGGTGTGCGAAGTCAGTCTGGAAAAGAAGCCTATGCCCACACTGCGATCCGCGGCGCAACGCGATGGCGAGGCCAACCGGCGTTCAAACTGGAACAAGTTCCCCGGATGTTGCTAACTTTGCTTTCGACATTGGAGAAACATGGCTGGGAATTTCGCAAACCTTTTATATCGTTTGCGGTTCGACAACATGACATGGTGCTTCTCGGAAAGAAAAATCAACTCTTGATGCCAGCCTTAAGTTGGCAGTGTAATGCAGCCACTGAACAAACTCGTGATTTAATAGATCGGGGCGCTGATCGCCAGGTTGGTCGCATCGAGCCGCGATTTATCCTACCGAAACTCGCCTGGGTGCTTATGGAAGACCCAGGGCTCAAAAAAGAGCTCACGCAGGTAATGACAACGGGAGACTGGATTGCCGAACGGCTGACAGGCCGAGCAAGATTAAGCACCTCGGATGCCATTAGCAATGGCCTGCTCGATCAGAAGAACAAAAAGCTGGCCGAAAGTGCAATTCGAAAAGCCAAGTTACAACCGAAATGGTTCCCGCGAGTATTACAAAGTGGCCGCAATGTCGGTCGAGTAAGCGGACATCCATCGACTGGGAGCGAACCAGGCTGGCAAGAGGTTTGCAACCGGTTATCTGGTGGACAGCTCATTGCCTCGTTAGGGGACAATCATGCCACCGGCGTCGGTTGCGGTCTGCTCGAAGGCGACTATAGCACAATCGTTATTTCAGCTGGCACCAGTGGAACTATCAATCGTGTCTGCCCGCCTAAAGCGACATTAGCAGGTGAGGCAGCATGCTTTGAGTTTTACAAAGATCGCATGTTGCTGATGATGCTTGCCGATTGCTGCAGCTGGTACGACGCGTTTGTTGATCGTCACGCCAGAATCTATGCAGACCAACTGGCTCAACTTAACCAGCAAGTTGCCAAAGCCGATTTGGCGATGCTCCGTCGTGTATTGCCGGGGCCAGGCGGAGGGCAAGGGCCCCCTAACTGGCGATCGCTTTCGATCGGCGAACGGGCTGCAAGCGTACAGGCATCCATCATGCTCGAGCTAATGCAACTTGCCTCCAAAATGATTGATGAGGCGCCCGAGGCTGGACCAGTTAAAAGGTTTGTCTTAACCGGCGGATTGAGCCAGTCGCGATTTTTCCAGCAGGCTTTCAGCTGCGGGGTTGAACGATTGGTTCCTGGCGCAAAGGCTGAGATAAGTGACCGCAAGGGCCCCTTGCGTTTTCAGACGGCGGCTTATGGTGGCCTGATCAATGCAATGCGAAGCAAAGACTTTGCGAAAGCCGCCACGCTCTGTCCGACAAGACCAGCTGCCTCAGCACCACCGCGTCGGGAAGCCTATCTTGACTACTTTTTCAGTAGCTGTGGTCTTGCGAGTTATTCATCTTAAGCAGCAAAACGCTAGCAGATCCACAAAGTCAATTCGCAACGACCCCTCCCATCTTTTCCGCATGCGTGCTAGCTTCGCATGCGATTTCAAAGTGCCAGATCAACGTTGCGAATCAAAAACGTAGTTGATACTTTCCCAGCCAAGATGACACTGCTCCCGAATAGTCGCACTGAATGAGCGACTTGCACTGAAAGTGATAGGTTGTGTCGCTGAGTTTGGTACGCGATCGCAAAAGAAACCCACTTCGGACAAAGTCGATGGTCTAAATTGGGATGCAGCGATGAAACTGGATCGTCGTAATGCAAACGACGTGTGGCAAACAACATGTGGCGGCGTGGCGTGGCGAGTCATAATTTTTCTAATTTGCAGATTGTGTGTGGCTGATCGTGGCAATCAGATCGAACGGTTTTTGAATTCAATTTGCAATGCACGATGACCGTAACGGAGCGCGATGGCCGTAACAGCGATGGCAATGATGCGGATTCGGAAGATCACTGATTTGATATTGCCTATCAATAGTCTTTAGTTAGACTACCCGGTGATCCACACAGTTTTGGAAAAATAAGGCTTGGCATGCGCGTCATTCAATTCAACACGACAACCTCCGGTGGTGCGGCGGTTGCCGCGCGGCGACTGCACGATGCACTTGTAAAGAATGGCATCTCAAGTCAGTTTTGTTACCTCGGCCCGAAACGCAATTCAAAACCGAAAGATGCTTCTTACCAGAACGTAAATTCACAGTGGAAGAACAATCGTAGCCTTCGCACGTGGTTAATAAAGCGTCTACAAAAGCTCGATTTAAATCGAGCTCTTAAGGGCAGAGACCCAGGCCTCGAGTTGTTCAGTTCTCCACGGGTTTATCCCGCGACTCTATTTGGGGACCTCGGCCTTGAGACCGACATTATTCATCTGCACTGGATTGCAAAACTCATCGATTACAAGTCATTTTTTGCATCAATTCCCGACGACTTGCCGGTGGTGTGGACATTGCATGACATGAATCCCTTCACCGGGGGCTGCCACTATGCAGGCCAATGTACACAGTTTGAAAAAGAGTGTTCGCAATGCCCCCAATTGGGCACACCGGGTCAACAAGATCTTTCCTGGAATTTTTTCCATGAGAAAAATGAGGCGATCAAAAATAAAAACATTCACATCGTGACTCCCAGTCATTGGCTGGAATCGGTCGCGCGACGAAGTGCGATTCTAGGCAATGCGAAGAGCTTTCGAACGATTCCTTATGGTCTGGATACCGCAGTATTTCGTCCTTATGAGAAAAAAGAAGCGAGAGCACAACTGGGTATTCGCTCGGATAAAGTGATTGTTGGATTCGGCGCTGAGTCCCTGACGAACTATCGCAAAGGATTCCAACATTTAGGACAAGCTTTCACGAAATTAAGTACGAAACACAATATTGCGGCATTGGCCTTTGGCAGTGGTGACTTGAGGGATTTTGATCTGGAGGTAATTTCCACAGGCTTTGTGAGCGATCCACATCAACAAGCTCTTATTTATTCTGCTGCAGATCTTTTTGTGATGCCTTCCTTGGAGGACAATCTGCCCCAAACCGGCATTGAAGCAATGGCGTGTGGAACCCCGGTAGTTGCCTTTGACGCAGGTGGCGTGTCGGACTACGTAAAGCATGAGGAAACCGGCCTTTTGGCGATCACCGGCAACACTGCTGATTTAGCCACGCAGATTGATTGGCTCGTGACCCATCATAAAGAACGAAGCATGATGGGCAAAAAAGCCCGCGCTTTTGCATTGGATTACTTCGATCCGCAGAAGCAAGCTGCAAAGTATGTCGCGCTCTATCAGCAGTTGCTCAGCGACATGAAAAACTTGAAAAATCAAGCAGCTTGACGTCCAATAATTGCTGGCTTTACGGCTTCTACAAAAAGAGAATCTGGTTTTCTTGTCTGCCCAGCGACTGCGTCGAGCTCATATTGATTGAAAGATGGAATTTGACTTCCCACCGCCGTGCAGGGCACAGCCTGACGAAAACCAATCTCCATCAATAAATGACAGAGGGAAACCCTATCATACATCCAACGGTGAACTTCGCCTGATTGACGAAAGTACCCCTCGCGCAACGCAGTATACCCTTCTTTCCCATCCGCTATCGTCACCAACATCAAGGCCAGGTGTCGGCGCAATTTGTGAACCTTTTTTGGCAACTGACAAAGCCGGTCAAATAGGGTCTTGCGATGGGATAACGTTGATTCAGCGGTAAGTAATTCGCAACCCAATCGAGATTCCACGAAATCTCTATTTAGCAACTGGCCGGAGCAGATATATTCCTTCATCGCGCCACCGGAATTTACTCGAACCATCTGGTCGATCAGTTCGATACGCATCCAATTCAGATTGTTGAGGTCGCCCGATTCTTCAGCTTGCTGTAAGGATGCGAGATATGCCCGTACAATTCCCTCCAAGTTAGGCACGACCACCCTTAAAATGCCCCCCGGCTTCAAAACGCGAAAACAATCACAGAGAAATCTGCGCCCCGCTTCATGCGTCAGATGCTCAAGCAGATGCGAGTGGTAGATCACATCGCATTCCCCTTCATCGAAGGGTAATCCTTGCCGTAGATCATATTTCAAAACGCCTGGAATTCCCGACATTAAATCGAGATTGATCCAGTCCCGGTGAAAATGCCTACCGCAGCCAACATTAATCATTTTCATTTCATCGATTTAATGCATCCGAACTATATTTGCAACATCTTTCTACGGCAAATTGTGGTTGCGTCGACCTCGACAGAAGTCTACGATCTCGACACCTGCCCGATGCATTTTGCCAGCTCTGCTGGCACACCTTTTATTGGCTGACTGGTCGTGGCTACGCAAACTCCAATCGGTTTTTTGATCTTTAACAGGCCCGATACAACCCAACGGGTCTTTCGTGCAATTGCACGTGCCCAACCTCGCAAGCTTTTTGTGGTATGTGACGCAGCTCGCCCAAATAACGCCGGAGAGGAAGAGAGAGTCAATGCATCGCGTGAAATCATTAATTCCGTCGATTGGCCTTGCGAAGTGCTCACGAATTACGCCACTGAAAATATGGGGTGTAAAGACCGAATCACCAGCGGACTGGAATGGATTTTCCGCCACGTTGAAGAGGCGATTATCCTCGAGGACGACTGCCTACCGGAGCCAAGTTTTTTCCCGTTTTGCGAAAACTTGCTTGATCACTATCGGGATGACGAGAGAGTCGTTTCGATTAGTGGCAACAATTTCCAGCAGGGGAAATCGCGAACTCAGGATAGTTATTACTTCTCGAAATATTTTCACTGTTGGGGTTGGGCAACGTGGCGAAGAGTATGGAACAATTTTGATCCGAACATGAGCCAATGGTCAGATTTTTCGGCAGCTGAATATTTCAGTGCGTTTGCGGATTCTAGCGAGGAAGAATCTTACTGGCGGAAGATATTTTCTGCGCAACATGCAGGCCAAATCGACAGCTGGGCCTACCCATGGCTCTTTTCGTGCTGGGCACAAAATGGACTTACTGCGATTCCTGACGTCAATCTTGTGAGCAATATCGGTTTCCGTGAAGACGCAACGCATACCACAGGTGATAGTCACCTCGCAAATCTTCAGACTCGGCCGATCGGACAAATCCGGCACCCCCGGTTTATGGCGCGGCATAAAGTGGCCGATGAGTTTAGTTTTGCAAAAATTTATAAGCGCATGCATCGGCTGCAAAGAATTAAACTAAAAATCCGTAAGCGAATTTTCCGTAAAAAGAACGCTGCGGCATAACAACAAACAAAACTCTTTCATTGAATAGCATGACAACTTCTAATACGCATTACGACGATAAATACTTCGACTGGCAAGCTCCAATTGGTGAATTTGGCGGCTGGGCAAATTTGACAAAGTTTCAACCTTTTGTCCGAAACGAATTCAATGTCGTTGATTTCGGTTGTGGTGGTGGTTATTTGCTGAAAAATATCCGCTGTCGAGAAAAGATTGGTATCGAAGTGAATGGCGTCGCTCGAGAGCAAGCCCGCCAGAATGGCATCCGAACCGTGGGGGCCACGGACGAAATTGATCACCAATGGGCCGATCTGATAATCTCAAATCACGCGCTTGAGCACGTACCTGATCCGCTCTCTGAACTCAAGAAACTAAAATGTCTGCTCAAACCGGGTGGGAAAATTGTATTTTATGTTCCATGTGAGTCCATTCACATGGCCTACAAGCAGAACGATGTCAGTCAGCATCTATTCACATGGAGCCCTATGTGCCTGGGGAATCTTTTCTCTACGGCCGGCTATGTCATCGAAGAATCCACACCATACTTTCATCAATGGCCACCAAAAAGTTATCGGCGCATCGCGCGATGGGGTGGTCGTCGTATCTTTGACTTGTGTTGTCGGCTCTATGCACACTGGGATCGAAGATTATTTCAGGTGCGAGTCGTCGCGAATTGCCCCGACCCGGTGATGAGTAAAGTTGCATGAGTCGTTTCAACCAGTGGATTCATCGGTAGCAACGTGCAGGCAAGAGGAAGAGCTATGGTCTTGATAAACTCGATTTAAAACTCGAAAAATATCGACGATGGCGCGGAGTGGTGATTGAGCAGCTGCCCGAGTTTGCAACAAAATGCAAAAAATGGTTTGATTTGAATCGCGGATCATGAATCCCCCTAAATTAAGGGTGATTTAATCGCTGATTCTATCTAGTTCACAGGCAGAGTTTTCGCGTGCTGAAACTGCAAATGACTCGTTTTTCTGCAATCACCCAAAAGTCAATCCTAGCAAAAGAACTCACTTACTATCTCGCATTAACATAGTACAATGCGTGCATGCGATAACGGTCTGTGTTACATGGGCCAACTTACTTGCCAAGAACACCTTGGCCTTGCAGGTCTTGCCATCGGCTGGTGGACTGACCCGAGGCACGGTTGCTGGTGCAGATAGACAATGCTTCTGGGGCGGTAGCTCAGTTGGGAGAGCGCTGCGTTCGCAATGCAGAGGTCGGGAGTTCGACTCTCCTCCGCTCCACTTCTTCCCAATCATTCATCGGGGCCTCTACTGGATCGGGGCCCTTCCCCGACTGGCTTCCACCTTGAATAAATGTGCAAGAAGATCGAAAGCGATGTTCTTGCACACGAAATCTTGGCCTATGGGGATCAAACCCAAAGGCTTCATGTGAGAAGAGGTGAAACCTTGCGGACAGGCTAGTGGGCAGATACACTTTGTCGACCGGTCGGAAATGCAACTGGTTTACCTTTCAGCATTGGTCATACGGTAACCCGATTGTACAGCGCCCAACTGTTCTGGCGTTCAAACATTGTTCATCGCATTCCAAACAAACATTTAAAGAGGCCCGCCATGCGTTTGCATTTACTCTGCGTCTCCATGATCATTATCGGCATATCGTACCTCGCATCTCCGTCTCATGCCCGCGCAGAAAAAGATCCACATGGCATTCTGGGCAAGCGTGTCGGACTCTGGAAGGCAACGGTCAATGTAAAAATCCCCGAGGCAATGACTTTTGAGGGAGAAGAAAAAATTGGCTGGGCCCTGAACCACAACTATCTCATGGGAAAGGGGTTCTACGACGACAAACTCGATGGGAAAAAAACGGAGGTTGTTAATTTGATGACCTATAACCCACTCGATAAACGCTACTACATTTGGGAATTCAAGGCCGCTGAGCAGGTTCAGCCCGTGCCAACGGTTGGAACGTGGGATGCCGATAAAGAAGAGATGATGCTCAGTGCCGACTACGGCAAAATGGGATCGGGAACGGGAACGTGGAAGTTTGATAAAGATGGATCATTCATCTGGACTTATGAAATGAAAGACGAAAAAGGCAATGTTTTTTTCTCCATGGAGGGAAAGCAAGTAAAAATGAAGGCAAACGAATCTTCGAAGGACAAAACAGAATAATTCCAATTTGATAGGTTATGCCATGAAGCTCAAATTTAACTCTACGATTTTTCTTTTTCTTTTTCTTTTGCTGCTTTCGGCATGCAACAGAACAACATTGTCTGTTGCAGCTGAAACGCCGAAGGAACTTATGAACGGTTGGGTCGGCACGTGGCAAGTGGAATTGCAACTCAACAAATCGCTACTCACTCCCGAGAAGACCACGGTCCGTGGGACCGAAACGATCCGCTGGGCACTGAATGAGCAGTTCTTGCAATCGGAACAATCGTACGCAGGAGGTGCATATAAAAAATTGAGCCTGACACGGTATGATCCCGACGAAGAGATTTTTCTCTTCTGGGATTTCGATAGCAATGGAAGCTTTCCTATGGGAATTACCCGTGGACAATGGAATGCGGAGAAAAGCGAGATTACAATCAGCGGCGAGTATTTTGGTGGAGCAACGGCTCGGGGAGTGGTTCGGTTTATCGACAGAGATCACGCAGAAGTGAGTCTGCGTGTAATGTCCGCCGATGGCACCGTGTTGATCGACGTAGATGCCAAGAGCGAACGGAGCAAATAACGTTACTACCGACTAAAAGAGCGGCGAGGATCTTGCAACTCCGTTTGACAGCACCAACCAACTCGTCTCCGGCACTACTTTCCAATTTCCTGGCACTTCATCAAGCGGTTCAGAAAGAATAAGAGTGCCATCCGCAGGCAGTTGAATCCGCTTGCCACTTGTCGCCTCAAGTTCCGCGCCCGGAGTGCTGTGATAAAGCGAGGGCTGAGGGCCATGACTCGCATATCGGGCGGCGTAAATAGAAGCCCCATCGCTTATGGCTACGGTCATGCGGAAGGAGTCATCAACGCCCTCCGCATGACGAGCCTCCTCTACCTTTTCAATCATTCGGCAAATGCCACCCTGTGGATCGTCCATCATTCCCAAAGAGAGACCGAGTAAAAACATGGTTTCCGTATCAGTCTGACCCTGCTTCTCAGCATATAACTTTGGATCAATCTGCATGTCGAGTCGGTGCTTGATTCTGTCGAATCCGCCGATCGCACCGTTGTGCTGGAAAAGCCAACGCTCGTGGCGGAAGGGGTGGCAATTGCTGCGGACTACCATGCTGCCGACCGCTGCACGGATGTGGCCGAAAAAAAGGTGCGACCGAATGTGTGCTGCCAGGCTTGCCAGATTACGATCATTCCAGGCTGGACGCGTATCGTGATAAATTCCAGGAGTCGGTTCGTCCGTATACCAACCCACTCCGAATCCATCAGCATTCACTTCAAAGGTCGATTGCAACGCATGCCGCGACTGAGCGAGTAGCGAATGTTCTGGCCGCAATAAGATTTCATCCAAATGGATGGGTGAACCTGCGTAGGCAATCCAGCGACACATAAAACATCACCTTTCTATTCGCTCCGCTCGATTCCAATCCAGTCGATCTCGAGTTCGAAGGGGCCCGCTTGCTTGTCCGCTAGAATAATTCCCAGACCATTAATCTTCGAAGGATTGAGTTGGCGATTCTTTATTTCACGACCAAAGCTCGTCGGTCGAAACGCTGCGAGAGGCGTGCGAATCTCGATCCATTCATCTTTTTTCGTATTGAAAAAGGACCGCCACGCAAAGGCAATTCGCCAAGTAGGGACATAAAGATTCCAGGCATACTGGCGTCCGTCGCCACGCACTCGGGCGACAAGAATATCACCATCTTGGAAATTCAGATTTGCTTTTCTAGTGCGTACCGAAGCAAAGCCACCATTATTTTCCAGCGATAGTTTGCCAAAAAAATCAAGCGCTCCCTCCGGGGTGATCTTGAATTGACCATCCGAGACACCACCCATCACTCCATCGTTCACAGTTTTCCAGCCCTGGCCAGCATCCGCCTGATCAAATTTGTACAGATAGCGAACCGGTTCATCTGCGTTAATACTCTCACCACACAGTCCAAAAAATAAAGTGGCAGCAAACATTGAAACTCGCATAGTCATCAATTCCATTCCCATATTGTTGGATCGCCTTGCTAAGATTAACCGAAATTCTAGACAACACTCCTCTGGCGGCAATCCCCAGA
>JAYYJN010000031.1:0-2992 GCA_036146215.1 Planctomycetota bacterium | reverse complement strand
GCGGCACCAAACGGCAACTCCCGTATTCACCTCTGGCGGGCGTTACCAACCGCAGGGCTGGACCGAATGGACGCAAGGGTTCCAGTTCGGCTGTCAGATTCTGCAGTTTGACGCGACCGGTGACGAGACGTTCCTCGAGATGGGTCGTCGTAATACGCTTGAGCGGATGGCACCTCATCTAACTCATTTTGGCGTGCATGATCACGGATTCAACAATGTGAGCACCTACGGCAATCTCCGCCGCCTCATGCTTGAAGGCCGCATTGACGAAGACGAGCGAGAACTTCAGCTTTACGAATTGGCCCTCAAGGTCTCCGGAGCCGTGCAGGCGGCGCGATGGAGTGAGACAAGCGATGGCGATGGATATATCTACTCTTTCAACGGTCCGCACTCGCTTTTTTGCGATACGATCCGCTCGCTACGCTCCCTGGCAATAGCGCACCGGCTAGGTCACTGCATGCTCGATGAAAACGATGAGGCGATCTCACTGCTTAATCGGCTCCTTGAGCACGCCCGCTCGACTGCGCGATATAACGTTTACTATGGAGAAGAACGCGACCACTATGATGTGGCAGGCAGGGTGGCCCACGAGGCAATTTTTAATGTGAACGACGGAAATTTTCGCTGCCCTAGCACCCAGCAAGGCTACTCTCCCTTCACGACCTGGACCCGCGGCTTGGCATGGATCCTCACCGGATATGCAGAACAGCTTGAATTTCTCGCCACCTGTGGCGACACGGAGTTGGTCGAAGCGGGTGGCCGCGACCAGAACGAACAGATCATGCGACGAGCGGCCGTTGCCGCGGCCGAATTTTACATTGACAATTCGCCGATCGATGGCATTCCCTACTGGGACACCGGTGCGCCGGGCCTCGCACAGCTAGGAGATTATCTCGACCGGCCGGCTGAAGTGGATAACCCCTACGAACCGGTCGATAGCTCTGCGGCGGCGATTGCCTCACAGGGCTTTTTGCGACTCGGCCACTATCTTGAGAACGATGAACCTGAGCGGGCTGCCCGCTACTTGGCGGCTGGCCTAACGATCCTTCATCGGCTTCTTGAGCCATCCTATCTGAGTTTGGATGAGGACCATCAGGGAATCCTGCTTCATGCACTCTATCACCGGCCGCGTGGCTGGGACCACACCGCCGCGGGCAAGGCGGTACCACAGGGCGAATCGTGTCTCTGGGGCGATTACCACCTGATGGAAGCAGCGTTGCTTGCCGATCGACTCGCGAGTGGCAAAAGCTATCCTACCTTTTTCGGTCCTTAACGCTCAAAATGGCCAGTTCGCCCCAAGCGATTTTTTCTGCAGCGCGGTGAGTCGCTTGATACCAATCTTGGCAGATCGCAATAGATCAGCGAGTTCTTTTTCACTAAATGTCGCCTCCTCTCCGGTCCCCTGCACTTCGATAAAGCGTCCACCACCGGTCATGACGACATTCATATCGACCGCGGCGGCAAAATCTTCATGGTAATCGAGATCGAGGACCACGCGGCGATCAACCACACCCACGCTCACTGCCGCCACGCTGTCGACAAGTGGCAGCGAATCCCGCTTGCCACAAACGCTACGGAGCGCATCGACCAGTGCAATGAACGCGCCCGTAATGCTGGCCGTTCGCGTTCCACCATCGGCCTCAATCACATCACAATCGACCGTAATCATCCGTTCGCCGAGCGATTCCAGATCGACGATCGCTCGCAGGCTGCGGCCGATCAGTCGCTGAATTTCGGTTGTGCGTCCGTCAATTTTGCCGCCGCGATCGCGCCGTTTCCGGGGACTTGTGCTGCCAGGGAGCATGTTATATTCGGCGGTGACCCAGCCTTTTCCCTTACCCGCCATCCAAGGCGGAACATCCTCTTCAACGCTTGCCGTACAAAGAACACGGGTGCCACCTGCCGCGATCAGCACGCTGCCGGGAGTGACCCGCGTGTATTTGCGCTTGATGGTTATTTTGCGCAAATCATCTTTTTTTCTTCCATCGTGCCGCATTGCCAGTCGCTCCTGGTGTTGTGATTTATCGAATGATTTCGATCATTTAAATTCAGGACTGCTTACCCAATAACCACGCAAGCAAACCTTTTTGCACGTGCATCCGGTTGGCCGCCTGTTCGAGTACAACGCTCTGAGATCCATCGAGCACATCGGCCGTGACTTCCATTCCGCGATGCGCCGGCATGCAATGCATGAAAACCGCTCCCTCTGGAGCCAAACCCATGAGTTTGCCGTCGACTTGATAGGCTGCAAAAATTTCGGCCCGCGACTGTTTCTCCGCCTCCTGCCCCATACTCGCCCAGACATCGGTGTAAACGACGTGTGCACCCTCGACCGCCTCACGCGGGTCCTCGATCTGCGCAACATCCGCTCCGGGAACCGTTTCGCGGACCTTATCCAAAAAGGAATCATCGAGTTGAAACCCTGGGGGCGATGCAGCCACAAACGAATACCCCATCTTCGCGCAACCGATCGCCAGCGAACGGGCCACATTATTGCCATCTCCAATCCAAGCAAGCCGCAGCGTTTTCAACCCTTCAAGCTGTTCTCGAATCGTATAGAGATCAGCCAGGGCCTGACACGGATGGGCCTGCTCAGAAAGCCCATTGATCACGCTACACGCACAGTGCGAGGCAAATTCGACCAGACTCTCATGCTCCCGTGTCCGAGAGACAATCACATCCACAAATTGACCGAGGACGCGACCACAGTCTTCCACACTCTCGCGACTTCCAAAGCCGACATCTTCACCAAGAAACAGACTGCCCCCGCCCAGTTGAAGAATCGCCGCTTCAAAGCTGACACGCGTCCGAAGCGAAGGCCGCTCAAAAAGCATCGCAAGTACGCGGCCCGGAAGAATCGGCTCCCGGAGTCCCAGAGCAAATTTTTCTTTCAGGTCCCGAGTGATCGTAAAGATCGCCTCAAGTTCCTTCGGCTGCAAATCAAAAAGAGTGAGCAGATGTCGCATAACTGGCATTTCAGGGAGAAAAGTTC
>JAYYJN010000030.1:0-4938 GCA_036146215.1 Planctomycetota bacterium | reverse complement strand
ATCCGAAGTGGCTCGATCCCGAAGTGATTCAACGGACCGATGTCCGCGATGGACATGACCGTGGAAGAATCTATCGGGTCCGACCGGTTGGTGCGCCTCTGCGACCCTCGCTCGCATACGATCAATTAAAGGGCAGTGAATTGGTACTTGCATTGGAGAGTTCCAGCGGTTTTCGTCGGGATCTCGCACAGCGGATGCTCATCTGGCAGGCCGATCCGGAAATGATACCACTGTTAAAAAAGATGGCCGCGGAGGGGAAAACGCCGCAAGCGCGATTACATGCCCTGCACACGCTCGGTGCGATTAAAGAACTCGACGAGGCAATGCTGATTCAGGGACTCACCGACCCGCATGCGACCGTACGGCGGCATGCGATTCAGCTTTCTGAGCCATTCTTACAAAATCCGTCTCCCCAGTTAAAAGCTCACCTGTTGACGTTGGGCGACGATCCGGATTCGCACATTCAAATGCAGTTACGTTACACGCTGGGACAGTGGAAGGATGAAGCGGCAGCAAAGCTTTTGGGACAGTTATTGTTACAATCGACCTCCGATCCCTATTTACGGAGTGCCGCAATCAGCTCACTCAACAAGTCGAATGCCCCATTCGTCTTTGATGTGATTCGACCCGCATTAGGAGGTGCGTTCCCCGAAAATATTTTACGTCCCCTTGTTGCGTCTCTCGCAAACCTCGCCGACCCGGAACTATCGCGCGTTGTATTGCAGGCGATTACCGATGAACAACCGGTAGCTGCCTGGCAATTGGATGCCCTGGCCGAGTGGCTCGATGCCCCGCGATGGCAAGGGGAGACGACAAGTGTAATTCTGAATCAACTATCGCCGGAGTCGACTGGTCGATTGTTGAATACGGCTCGGTCGTGGCTCGCTGATCGGGCGGCGACAGACGAGCAGAAGCGATACGCGTTGCGATTGCTCATGACCGCGGATTTGGGCACCGACCAGGACCTTGACCTCGTCGCAGCGTTGCTCTCAGCGGAACAACCCCCGTTGTTGCAGTCATATGCCGTCTCGGCGCTCGAGCGGCGAGGCGATCAGTCCGCGATTGAGCGATTACTCGCAGACCTTGAAACGCGGGCACCTGAGCAGCGGGCTGCGATCCTTGAATGTTTATTTCGTCTGCCGGCTGGTCCTGCAATGCTGTTAGAAAAGCTGGAGCAAGGTCAGCTACCCGTTTCGTTGCTGGATGCACGAAGAAAGCACCGATTACGCAATGCTCCCGATGCGTCCATTGCCAAACGTGCCGAATCCATTTTTGATACCGCTCCTGACCCGGATCGTCTGCGGGTGTTGGCAGATCACGCGCATGTGGCAAACCTGAAGGGAGATTCGCGTCGAGGCAAAATGGTGTTTGAGAAACAATGTTCCGCGTGCCACGCGCTGGCAGGGATGGGACACGCACTGGGGTCCGATCTGGCGACCCTTCGTGATCGAACCCCTGAGTCGCTGCTGATTGCGATCCTCGATCCGAATCGTGCGGTTGAACCGCGTTACCAGGAGTACCAAGTCGAAACGGCTGCGGGGCGTATGTTGTCGGGATTGATTCTTTCTGAGAGTGAAGCGAGTGTGATACTGGCAACGACGGATGGAAAACAACATGCCATGCCCCGCACGCAGATTGTCGACTTGCGGACCAGCGGGCGATCATTGATGCCTGAGGGGCTGGAGAAGGAGTTGTCTGCTCAACAACTGGCCGATCTGATTGCATTTGTGGCCACTGCTGGCAGTGTGGAGAATCCCCCCGATCCGGGTTGATTGACGCCGGGTCGGAAATCCAGCAGACTGATACACAGTCTATCCATCAGACAAAAATTCTGCACTCGAGGTTGTCATGGAAATGAAGTGGTCTTGTTGGACCTGTGCCGGTGCTATCTTTGCCGGGATACTTTTTTCATCCCTCCTCTTTGCAGCAAATACGAGTGAGGGAACTTCTAGGAAAAAAATTATTCCCCCACCACTGAAAGACCTTGGTAAGGCGTATAAGGTGAGATTGGTCTATTTCGTGCCAACCGACAAAGAGGCGAAACCCAACTACCGCGAGAAAGCCGAGGTGCTGATGCGGGTCGTTGCGGATGTCTACCGTCGCGAAATGAAGGCAAATGGCCAGAAGACACGTGGGCTCGATTTTGAATTCGACGAGGACGGCAAACTGAAGGTGCATCTCGTAAAAGGTGCTCATCCTTCCGTGTTTTACACGGGACAACCCTTTGATGTGGACCGTCTGCTGCAAACCCAGCAGCAAGAGACTTGGGAAAAGACGGGCTATTCGCGGAATCGTCCGACGCTTTGCTTCTCGGAAGCAGGCGCTGTGGCCGAAGCAATGCCCATTCCGCATATCTATTCTGGATTTGCCTGCGTGTCAGGTGACATTTTTCGTGACGAGGTAACTGCGAATACGATTGAAGAGCAGATTGAAAATTTCTTTGATGAAACACCGATTAAAAAAGTGGGTGGTAAGGATCCCGTTCCCAGAAATAGAGAGTCGCAAACCAGCAATGGCGTCTTGAGTCACGAATTGGGCCACATCTTCGGGATGTTGCACGACACGCGCGACCCGCGCAATATCATGATGCGGGGCTACGATAATTTAGGGCAGATGTATGATCCTCAGACTGCCGCCAAGAGGCCCGTTCGATTTTCACGAGGTCATGCGCGCATGGCAGCCGCTTCACGGTTTTTCAACGAATCGATGAATGAACAGGACACGGCCCCGCCAGAGATTCACGAGTTCAAATTGGCCAGTCCACCGAAGGGCGGTCAAAAGAAAATGCAGATCACCTTTAACATGAGTGATGATCAAGGCCTGGGGCCGTTGGTTGTCTTTCAACGTGGTGGCGGCCAGATCGATGCAATGGTGGCGGATGTCGACTTGAGAGGTAAGAAGAAGTACAACAAGACCGTAACGCTCAAGTGTGCCCGCAATCTACTAGCAGGTCAGCCGGTTATCTACATCATGAATGTCTTCGACAAAAACGGAAATCTCAGCCAGGCGCAAACTCGGTCGGTGGTTGCGCCTTAGGGGCGGTTCTGCGGCTTTCTGGCCACAACCCAAAGGTTAATCATCCTTCGGCGGTCTTTTCAGAGGTTTCACCTCTTCCGGGCTCAGTACAGGATTGAACCAAAACGCGAAGCAACCCAAGAAATTTCCCTCGCACTGCGTGGTAAGCACTAACGTTTTAACGCCCGTTACATCCAGTGCAAAAGGCTCGTAGCTTTGTTTGCCACGACGACCTGTTTGAGAAATTTCTTTTTCCTCTCCATCTCGAATTACCGAAAACGTAATTTCTGATTCAGGGCGCTTTACTCCTGGAATGTCTGGCACTCCGACTCCACCCGTAAAGGAGCGATATCGACCATCCAAGTCATAGACGAGGGCCGATCTCCCCGGACGCCGATATGGATGCAAGTATAGATTATTTTTTCCCGGGATCTGGATCGGTTTTTGTCCCGCTTTTAGCACGACACGCCCCTTTGAACTCCAAAGAATTTGACCCGCAAGATTTCTCGGGGCATCTGACTTTCGTGGTTTGAATTTGCTCAGCGGTTTGGATCGCTTTGCCAGCAACGGTTTATCATCCTGCTTATCGTCTTCAATTTCTTTTTGAGTCTGCTTTGATTGTTCCTGTTGCTCATTTGCCGAAAACCTGCCAGTTTCCGCTTCCCAGGATTCGATTCGGTTTGATGTCTTCTTTGCCGCCACACCAGCCAGATCGGGTTGGACCTGACGGTACCAGAATACAGCGCGTGCCTTAAAAGCGTCTCGATCTTCCGGACTTTGGTCGCCACGCTCCCAACACAGGTCACCGAGCTGTAAGAGGTCAGCGGATGATTTTTCCAGCTTGAGATCGAGACGTGAAATCGCCTTCATTTCGGGTTGATCCCCGAGTGCAAGGTACGTCACGCCCTCTTCCCACCGATTTTTTTTCAGGCAATACCATTCCCCGACCGTTCGGTTTGCTGAGGGATCCAATGGTTTTTCATCAAGTATCTGCTGAGCCTCCCGGACAACTTGAAATTGTTCCGCCTCTCGCTGTGTTGTCGTCAAGATGCTTTTATATTCTCTGACCAGCTTGCTATCTTTTGTCCGTTCGCCCATGGAAACAACAGCGGCCAAAAGCTCAAGAGCTTTATCGTATTGATCTTCGGCGATTGCTTGGTCAGCAACTCGTTGCATCACATCAGTGATTGCTCGATCAGAACGTTTTGTTTTATTCTCAGATGCAATTTTCTTGAGAAAATAAACTTTAATTTTGAGCTCATCAATTTTGAATCGATCGACCATCATGTCGGTTGTTCTGATCAGATCCGATGCCTGTCCCGCGTCAGACAGCAGACGAATCGCTTCCTTGAGCAATGCAAATTGCACTGCCTCATCCGTCTCCCCTGCAGCGGCGGCATTTAATTTCAGGGCCAGTTTATGTTTGTTACGCGTTCCCTGCTCTGCGTCCTGATAATCCTCTGCGTACGCTTCTCGGATATCTTTCACCGCTCGTTTGACCGACTCCGATTCCGGTTTCGGCAACCGATTTTTTTCGCCTTGGACGTCCCCGCTCAAAACGGCAATTAACAAAGGGATCAAAAGCATGCTGCTGATGGGGAAGCGATACATAACGGGAAACTGAAATCTGGGTGAACAGCGGAGTCTGAATTTTTTCGACGAAGGGAACGTGACGAACGGAACGTATTGTAACGCAGTTTACGATAAAGTTTCAAATCTGGAGCAATTGGCGGATGATGGTCATTTTCCTAAAAAATCAATTGTACCTTTACATCGATTACGGGCTCGTTTCTAATGATTAGGCGGGGCTAAACCGGGAAGAGAAACACGTTTGTCGTGGTCCCGGGAGTGCTGTTGTTCCGAGTTTGGGTTGCCTAATGCGTACTCGCCTGATCCTCATGTTGCTGGTTTTTGTACTCAGCG
>JAYYJN010000029.1:0-6950 GCA_036146215.1 Planctomycetota bacterium | reverse complement strand
CGGCATCTATTATGACACATTACGGAAGACAAAATTACTACCTCATGATGGGATTGTTCCAATTTTAAATATTCTTCGCCCCCTGTGTTATCACGTGCCACTTGAACCTACGCACCAATACTGCTGTAATAGGGGCGTTTTCGGGGACACAAATATTGGCCTTTGTGGAGTATCTGCACGCCGCTGGTATTGTCGCTACCGGGCGTCTGCTGCAGGTCGATTGGCAAGATTCGGGCAGGCTATAGCCAATTTTTTCTCTCGCTCAGCGGAATCATTTCAATGGGATCAAGACAGATACAAACCTTTCTCCTATCGCTGATCGGCGTATGCACGTGCTGGCAAACATGGGCCGATCAGCAGAAGCCGCAAGGATTTTTGCCCCTCTTCAACGGTCGAGACCTGAGCGGATGGGAGGGGCGGGGTCACGAAAATCCCCAAAAATATGCTGCCCTCGATCCGGAAGCGAAAGACAAAAAGCAGCTTGCCGACAATCAGAATCTGCATGCCCACTGGCGGGTTGAGGATGGGGTGATCATCAACGATGGAAAGGGAGTCTTTCTCACGACCGACAAAGATTATGGCGACTTTGAGCTTTTGCTTGATTGGCGGATGGTGCACCCCGGCAGCGACAGCGGCATTTATCTTCGCGGGTGTCCTCAGATCCAAATCTGGGATCCGGATAACCCCAAAGAGAAAAAAAACGGGGCCGAGTACGGTTCTGGGGGAATGTGGAACAATAACCCCGATAGCGACGGAAGATTTCCCCTGGTCCGTGCTGACAAACCGATCGGTCAGTGGAACCGAATGAAGATTCGGATGCTGGGAGATCGAGTCACAGTATATCTCAATGGAAAATTGGTGGTGGATGATGCGGTAATGCACAATTATTTTGATCGTAATGCAAAAATGTTTCCGCGGGGACCAATTCAAATTCAGACCCATGGGGGCGAAATGCAATTCCGAAACATTTACCTCCGTGAAATGGAAGATCAATCTTAATAGCGATTGGTAAAGGAATCTCTCGGATGGAACATTGGCCGCTCGGTGTTTTTGCCAGTATTGATGCCGGATTGGGGGTTCGCTTGGAGGTTGCACGTGAACTCGGGGTGCATACGATCCACCTTCATACGCCCCGGCAAGAATCCCGCACCGAGGGACAAGCCAGGGAATTCCTCGCTCAGCTTGACGAATTAGGGATTACGATCACCTGTGTGTTCGGGGGTTTTGAGGGAGAAAGCTATGCCGACATCCCCACGGTCAAAGAGACCGTAGGCCTTGTACCTGTGGCAACACGCAGGGCACGATTAGCGGAAATGAAAGAAATTGCCGATTTTGCCCGACGACTCGGAGTGAATGTCGTGGGTTTGCATATTGGCTTTGTCCCGCATGATTCGAACGAGGCGGATTACCATGAGATCGTCTCGGTTGCACGGGATTTATGTGATCACGCAGCGAATCAAGGTCAAGCTATCCACCTTGAGACGGGCCAGGAGCCTGCCGATGTGTTGCTGCAATTTTTAGACGATGTAGGGCGCACAAACCTTTTCATCAATTTCGATCCGGCAAACATGATCCTCTATGGAATCGGCGAACCGATCGAGGCCTTGGAAAAACTCGGTCCGCGCGTCCGAAGTGTCCACTGCAAGGATGCAACGTGGTCGAAGCAGCCGGGCATTACTTGGGGAACTGAAGTTCCTCTGGGTGAAGGCGACGTGGGCATGGAAACGTATCTACGGACACTCAGCAAAATCGGCTACAGCGGTCCGCTCACCATCGAGCGAGAAATTCCTCAGGAGCCGGAGCGACAAAAGGCGGAAATCGCGGGCGCACTTGACCTCCTGCAATCACTGAAAACAAAAATTGGCACTGAAACTTCAGGGGGCAAATAAGCGATGATTCAGACGCGACTATCGATCATGATGTTTCTGCAGTTTTTTATATGGGGCGCGTTTTTCGTTCCGATGGGTGGCTACCTCGGTAAAATTTTTGTGAGCTATAAAAGCGAACTCAACTCTATTATTGGCAACACGTATGCGACACAAACATGGGCAGCCCTGTTCGCTCCATTGATTGTGGGGTTTGTCGCTGATCGGCTCTTCAATAAGGAACGCGTAAACGGAATATTGCATCTCCTCGGCGGTGGTCTGCTTCTCTGGTGCAGCAGCATCACCGATTCCCCAACTGAATTTTTCTGGGCGATGATGGCTTTTTTCCTTTGCTACATGCCCACCCTTGCGCTCGTGAATGCTATCACGTTTCAAAACGTGAGTTCGATAGAGAATGATTTCCCAAAAATCCGTCTTTGGGGAACGATCGGATGGATCGTTTCGGGCCTCGTCGTGTCGCAATCGCTTTTTGGCCTGGTCGATATTCCACTCATCCCGGGGGTCGAGGACGCGGGGGCGACTAGCCTCCCGCTCCAGATCTCAGCATACGCAAGTTTCTTGCTTGGAATTTATTGCTTTACATTGCCAGCCTCACCCCCCCAGGGCCGTGGACAACCGGTCAATGTCGTAAAAGTTCTAGGCTTGGATGCTTTGCAACTGTTCGCAAAGCCATCCTACGCAGTATTTGCGATATGCTCTTTTCTGATTTGTATCCCGCTGGCGTTTTATTATGCCCGAACCTACGAGTTCACCAGTCAAATGGCTTTTGGGAACGATACCTCCGGAGTGATGGCACTGGGACAAGTAAGCGAGATTTTCTTTATGGCTCTCGTCCCCTTCTTTCTCCTACGACTCGGGGTAAAGAAAATGCTGCTTGTGGGTATGCTTGCCTGGGGTCTGCGATACGCACTTTTTGGGCTCATGCCCTCCAGTGCCGCCATGCTGCTGTTTGGAATTGTACTGCACGGGATTTGCTACGACTTTTTCTTCGTCACCGGTCAGCTCTATACGGATCGCGTTGCACCAAAGGAAATTCGAACCAGTGCGCAAGCATTTCTTGGCCTCATTACATATGGCGCAGGAATGCTCGTAGGCAACTATGTACTGGGGTGGTGGGGCGATAAAATCAAACTTGATCCCACAACGCAAGCGGGCTGGTTGGAAGGAGCAAGAGAATTCTGGCTGATGCCTGCAGCACTCGCATTTGGTGTTGCAATCCTTTTCTTCTTGACTTTCTGGGACAAGGGGGGGGCAGCAAATGCGACACCTGCGGAAAACGCCTAATCAAGAGAGATTGCTATGCTTCGCGTAGGTATTGCCGGGCTTGGCTTCATGGGAATGATCCACTACCTCTCTTACCAGAAAGTAAGAGGGGTCAAAGTGGCTGCGATTTGCGAGCAGACGCGGAAGCGGCTCACCGGCGACTGGCGCGATATCAAAGGCAACTTCGGTCCATCCGGCACCCGAATGGATCTCTCGGGAATTGCCACCTACGACAATCTGGACGCGATGCTCGACGATCCACAGATTGACATGGTCGACGTCACACTGCCCCCGGCAATGCATGCGGACATCGTGTGTAAGGCATTGCGAAAAGGCAAGCATGTGTTCTGCGAAAAACCGATGGCGCTGAAGCTGGCCGATTGCCGCCGGATGGTCGCTGCGGCACAAAAGGCAAACCGACAACTGATGGTCGGCCATGTGCTGCCACTTTTGCCGGAATACGCGTGGGCCCGCAAGGTGATCGACACAGGACGCTACGGCAAACTGCTAGGCGGAAGCTTTCGCCGCGTCATCTCCGACCCGGCCTGGCTCCGCCACTACTGGAATGCCGACGTGATCGGTGGACCGATGCTTGATCTACATATCCACGACGCGCACTTTATCCGACTGCTCTTTGACATGCCAACTGCGGTTTCCACCACGGGCAGAACGCGGGGCAAACTTGCCGAATACTGGACTACCCAGTTCCGGTTCAAGCAGAATTTTGCCGTGACGGCAACCAGTGGAACGATCAACCAGCAAGGTCGATCATTCGATCACGGCTTTGAGATTCACTTGGAGAAGGCAACCCTTCTGTTCCAATTTGCCGTAATCGGTGATCAAGCAGAATATCTCTGCCCCCCAACGATCCTCGATGACCGCGGAAAGGCAAAGCCGGCTAAGATGCCAGCGGGTGATCCGATGATGAATGCCTTTCAGGCTGAATTAAAGGCAGTTGTACAGGCGGTAAACACGGAAAAGAAAAACGGGGTGCTTGGAGCTGATCTGGCTCGCGATGCAATCGCCATTTGCCAGGCACAAACCAAGAGCCTGCGGCAAGGCAAAATGGTCTCGCTGAAATAGAAATCCTCGGTATTGAAATAGACATGTCAAAACGATATTTGCTCCTGCCGCTAATCACCATCTTCGTGATGGCTTTCGGTTACACGCTTGTGCGAGGAGACGAGACAGCGTTTATTCCGCTTTTTAACGGAAAAGACCTTAAAGGCTGGATGGGTGCCACCGACCAATATCGCGTAGAAAACGGTCTTATCGTCTTGCCAAAAGGCCGGGGCGGTAAGCTGTTGACTGAAAAGGAATTTGACAATTTTATCCTCAAATTTGAATTCCGACTCACACCTGGTGCGAACAATGGCTTAGCGATTCGCGCTCCGATGAAAGGCGATGCAGCCTATAACGCGATCGAATTGCAAATCCTGGACAATAGCTCTGACCGTTGGCCCAATCTGAAGCCCTATCAAACACACGGATCCATCTATGGAGTTGTCCCGGCTAAACGTGGCTTCCTCAAACCGGTAGGAGAATGGAACAACCAAGAGGTCCGTTGCGATGGAACCCACATTGAAGTGATTCTTAACGGGCACTCGATTCTGAATGCAGATTTAGATCAGGTGGTGGCTAGCGGACAGACCGTCGACGGGCAACCACATCCGGGACTCAAAAATAAAAAGGGGCATCTCGGCTTTTTGGGCCACGGAGACCGCGTGGCTTTCCGGAACATTCGCATTCACCCACTCGAACCAACGCAGAGCAATAAGGAGTAAAGAGATTAGAGTGAGCATCCCAAAGAAATATGACAGCCTGGAAAAAATCCCCTGCGAAATATTCAATCACGCGGATGAAGCTAGTTCGGCGGTGGCAAAAGAAATCCGTGACTTGATTGATGAGCGGGCCCGCGTGGGAAAAATGTGCGTCCTGGGCCTGGCGACAGGAAGCACGCCAGTCGAGATCTACAACGAGTTGGTTCGTATGCATCAAGAGGAAGGTCTGTCTCTTGCGAACGTGATCACATTCAATCTCGATGAATATTTCCCCATGCAACCCAATGAGCTTCAGAGCTATGTTCGTTTCATGAACGAACATCTGTTTGATCGCGTCGACATCGATCGGGCCAATATTCACATTCCGGATGGCACCTTGGCAGAGACTGACGTGCATGCTGCATGTCAGCAATACGAACAAGCGATCGATGACGTCGGGGGAATCGACATCCAGATTCTAGGCATCGGGCGAACCGGGCATATCGGATTCAATGAACCGGGTTCCGGAAAAACAACACGCACTCGGCTGATCACACTTGATCGCATCACGCGCCGCGACGCTGCAAGTGATTTTTTTGGTGAAGAAAATGTCCCTCGGAAAGCGATCACCATGGGTGTAGGCACCATTCTTGACGCTCGCCGAATATTTCTTCTTGCATTTGGGGAACACAAAGCACCAATTATTGCTGAAGCTGCAGAAGGCCCAATCACACCGAGTGTGGCTGCAAGTTTTTTGCAGCAGCACCCGAGTGCAACGTTCATGCTTGATGATGCGGCCGCGGAGCAGCTCACGCGATGTCAGTCACCGTGGCGAATCGGCCCCGTACAATGGGATGAAAAAAAGATTCGGAAGGCAACCATCTGGCTAGCAAAAAAATTGAATAAGCCGATCCTGAAGTTGACCGAAGAGGACTACAACGAAGAGGGACTTCAGGATCTTCTGGCCGAACATGGAATGGCCTATGACATCAATCTTGCTGTCTTTCGTCATCTCCAAGGGACGATTACAGGTTGGCCCGGTGGAAAACCAGCGGAACAGAAAAAACCGGGCGACCGTCCGCAGGAACACGATAATATTTTTCCAAAACGTATTTTGATATTCTCACCCCATCCAGATGACGACGTAATCTCGATGGGAGGTACTCTCATTCGGCTGGTGGAGCAGGGACACGAAGTTCACGTTTCCTACCAGACATCTGTAAACATTGCCGTGTTTTATGAAGATGCAATTCGCTTTGCTGAGTATGCCTCGGAATTCAATCATTTATTTGAAATTGCCCCCAAAAAAACCGCTGCGCTTGAGGCGCACGTCGACGAATTTCTCCGGCATAAAAAACCAGGGCAGGTCGACAGCCAGGAAATACAGGGCATCAAAGGCCTCATTCGACGCACTGAGGCCCGAGCTGCGGGTCGGACATGCGGCATCCCAAATGAACGTTTACATTTCCAGGACCTTCCGTTTTATGAGACCGGAAGGGTACGGAAAAAACCACTCTCAGAAGAAGATGTGACGTTGACAATGGACCTTCTTCAACAGGTCAAACCACATCAGATATACGCTGCTGGCGACCTTTCCGACCCGCATGGAACGCATCGCACGTGCTTGAAAGCAGTCCTTTCCGCATGCAAACTTTTGCAGGATGAATCGTGGTATCAAACCACGCAGGTCTGGCTCTATCGCGGGGCCTGGCAAGAATGGAGTCCTGACGATATTGAAATGGCAGTCCCATTGAGCCCCAAGGAAGTGGGTCAGAAGCGACATGCAATTTTCAAACACGAGTCGCAAAAAGACCGCGCTTTGTTTCCCGGAGTTGACATTCGGGAATTCTGGCAACGTGCCGAGCAGCGAAATCTTGAGACTGCCCACATGTATGATGCACTCGGGTTGGCGGAGTATGCC
The DNA here is from genome assembly GCA_036146215.1 of Planctomycetota bacterium. Lineage (GTDB taxonomy): Bacteria > Planctomycetota > Planctomycetia > Pirellulales > UBA7805 > UBA7805. Next base: position 120 of record JAYYJN010000029.1, on the reverse strand, counting down.
GCAATTGAGGGCTTCGTGCGGTGGGATGGAGAGGGCGAAATTTAGGCTAAGCGAATAAGATAAGAGTCGACTGCGGTGGGCTTGTAGCGAGTTGTAGTGCTTATAAAAAAACTGCCGATC
>JAYYJN010000028.1:0-13188 GCA_036146215.1 Planctomycetota bacterium | reverse complement strand
GGCTCTCACAAATCCCCCCCCATCGATTACCGCCTCCGAACATTCTTCCGGCGGCGTCTGGCTTACGTTGGCACTCTTTGCCTCACTCGGAGGTAATCTTTTCCTCGGCTATGTTGCATGGGACATCCGGAAACGCTTTTTGATCGCCTTTGGTCGTGAGGAGTCGAGCAACAGAGAGGTTGAGTCACAGGATGCATCTACTTCACCGGTGGATGCAGACCCGCACTCGGACAGCCATCCCTAGTCAGTAGTTAACAGTCAGCAGTTAACAGTCAGCATTCAAGCTGCTGCCTTTTGCAGGTCTCCGCGCGCGAAAAAAGAAGAAGACGGCTTGCAAGGTCAATCATTATCCGACGCCTAAACATTCCCCGGCACCCCTAGGCATCTAAGCTGCTTTCGACGCACCCTTGGCCTTTTTCACTTTCTCGTGCGCGTGCGTATCAGGGAGCAATCGCACATCTGCGCCGAGTTCTGTGAATAGATTGACCAAATGCTTATGGCAGGTAAACATAAAAATCTGATGTCCGCCGGCTAACGCAAATTCTTTCAACAACTCTGCCGCAGCACGAGCTCGCTGAAGATCAAAATGAACCAACACCTCATCCAAAACAATCGGCAGATAAATACCGCGCCTGGCAAATTGACTAACCAGGGCCAATCGCAGCGAAAGCATCAGCGGCTCACGCGTTCCGCGACTGAGTGCTGAAACCGGTTTGCTTTTCCCCTGGGCATCATCCACGCAAAGCGTCTCTTGATCTAATCGCGTCCAGACGCGGCGATAACGTCCTTCGGTGATTCGCTCGAGATACAACGATGCCTCTTGAAGGGCTGCCGGTTGACGCTGATGCTCATAACATCTCCGTATCGACTCCAGTAATTGACTCGTACATGCCAAATCATGCCAACGGGAAATCGATTGTTTGATTCGCTGTCGAATCCGTGCAAGCTCCAATTGCACATGCGCGTCACGACGATCGCTGGCAAGTGTGAGAAGTTGCTCGCCCAGACGTCCGCGTTGTTCGCTTATCTCGCGAATTTTTTCATCATGCTTCGCACACTGATCCTCAAGACGTTGTCGTTCAGCATCAAGTTGATCCGATGTGACACCATCTAGCTCTTTCCACAAAACCTCGATATCGCAGATTCCATCACACGCGGCCGCTAATTGCGACTCTTGCAATTCAATGATCGCTTGATAGGAAGCAACTTCAGCGCATTGCCTGGAAATATCTGCCAGGTCTTCCCCGTCAGAGAGACCAAATTTTTTATAATTTCGGGCCTGCTGCTCATCGAGCAATTGCAATTGCCGCGAGAGGCGTCGAATTCGCCGTTCCAGTCCCCACCGTTGTCCACGCAAGTGCTTGCGTTCGGCCATGAACGCCTGTTGTGACTGCCATGCCGCATCCAATGCATCCATCATTGCGAGCAACCGGCGGCCATTGGAAAGATTCAATTCGGACTCGCATTCCACCGCGGCTGCTTCCATTATGCCTTCAACGCTCGCCATGTATTCGGCCAACTCCGCATCGCGCCTGGCCGCTTCAGATCGCAGCGTAGCTTCTCGTTTGGCAACCTCTGACTGCTCACGACAACGGGAAGCTAATCGTCGCACTGCAGCCGGGGAAAGTTTTGCCGGCAATCCCTCCTCGTGCAATGCCCGATGCCACTTACGGCGAGCATCCTGATAGGATGCCTTAGCCTCAGCTAAGGATTCGGCGGCAACGTTCGCCTTGCGAACCGCGTCCTGACTATCGTCGTGGTCATTGAGCTGTTGCTGCAACTGGGATTTCCGCTTTTCTAATTCTCGAAGTTGCACCGCGAAAGGGCCTCGGCCATCGGCAAAGAGTGCATCGAGCGAATTACATTCCTCCGTCGCTTCAGCTTGCTGCGCGGCCAATAAATCAACCTGTCGCTGCACTGCATCCCACTCGCGTTGCTGCGCTCGCCCAAGTGACCGCTTCAACCAGCCGCCAGCTACCGACCCTGCAATTCCAACAAGCGTCAAAAGCATGCCACTGATCGAAGCAATAGAGACCAGAAAGATACCGCTCATTGCGAGCATTATGCCGAAAGAAAAAATCCCGCCCGACACGAGCAGCACCCGTGGCGAAAGCACCTTTTCCTCAAGCAAACCTTCACGCACGAGATCCAATTCCTGCTTCGTGTCATGCAACTTCTGCATCCGCTGATCAAGTTGGATCCGACGCCGTAGATCCTGACAAAGCTCATCAATCGCAGCAAATTCCTCCGCAAGATCTTCGTCCTGCGTGCTCTCAGGGACAATCGGCGCGCGTCGCACTTCTGCTTCCGCAGCACGAACCTTCACCCTGGCTTCTTTTAGTCCACGCGCGGCGGGACGCAGTCGAGGGACTGCCGCCCTCAACTGTTCGCCCAATTCCAGACTCTCTGCCTCGGCCTGGCGTTGATCGCCAGGAATATCGCTCCTCTCCCGCAACTCTTCCATCTGTTCGACACGAGATTCAATCCACGCCCGCTGCCCAACGAGGGCTTCGATACGCGGCCCCTGATCAACCAATGCACTACGCAATGGGAGCTCTGCAAGAGACCGCTTTGCCGCTTCAAGTCGTTGGCGAAGACGAACACTCCGCTGCTGCAATTCGATTCGTTTGTCGGCCCTGCGCTGAAGTTGCTGCAAATCATGCTCGCTCAGATCCGGAACCCATCCCATCTCCGAACGTGCGTCGATTGCCTGCTCCATTTTCGCCCACATCGGCCGAACGGTTGCCGCCAGATCGGCAACCCTTAAGCGGTCACGCTGCGTTTCAACCGCTTCTTTTAGCTTGTCGAGTTTCGCTTCCATGCGAGATCGTTCACTAACAATCTGGCGATATCTACCCTGCTCCTCTGAGATTGCTTCAAGTTGCAACTCCAGCGCCGCGCGCTGATGAAAAAGCTGAATAATTTCGCCCTGATCGTCCTCTGCGCTAAGCAATGCCTCGCGTTCACGACGCAGGCCACGAAAAACTGCGGCCAAAGAGACGCGATCGACCCCTGCGCTAAGATCATAAAGGTATGCACTTGCCTCGGTCTGACCTAGCGTCGCAAGACGCTCGACCTCATCAATTCCAAATGCAAATACATTGCGATAAACTTCCACATCGACCCCGCTCAGTAGAACCTGTAGTGCGGCAATCCCCTGAGAGGAATTTTGCTGCTTGCTACCATCGGCGTGCAATCCTTCAACAATCACATGATCGACTGCCCGTTCTCCGAATTTACCGGGCAGACAAAATGTCCGCTCCAACCGATATCGACCGGTTGGTGTTTCCACATCGCAAATACCGACGCCACGACCCTGAGACAAGGGAAAGGCAAGCAACTCATCTTCTCTAGCCAGCTTCTGGCCATAAAGCATCTCACGAAGAAATCGCAACAAGGTGGTTTTCCCGACCTCATTTGGTCCGTGCAACACATTAAGGGAGCTCGAGAGATTCCCAAGTGACAAGTTTTTCCAATCGCCGAAATCTGACAGCGACAATGACTGAATCTGCATGTTGGGCCAAAACTTCCTAGATCATCAATCTTTAACTTTTTTGGTGCTCAACGATCCTCTCCTGAGAGGAGATACACCCCCAGGTCGGCCGCGCGTTTTATTGCAAGTTCCGCGTCGACACCCTGATCGTGGGCAAGGTGTGCCGCTACCTCAGCCCCTTTTTCTCCACACGGAAGATATTGCTCCCAGGCAACCGGATCGATTCCTTCGTCTTGCAACTGCTGCAAAGAACGGAGGAATTCCCCACGGATGGTCTCCTCTTCATACCAAGCAGCGGGATATTCCGCTGGTTGCACCACCTCGATTGCCACGTGCCAGACGTTCGCACCTCCATGGTCCACGGCATTGAGAGCTGCCAGTAACTCATTCTTTGCATCGGATCGCTGGAGCGATCGCAACAAGGGGCCGCTGCCAGATATCTGCCAGGTAACTAGCAAGGGACGCGAGGCGGCGTCCACCAGACCGCGTGCAATATGAGCTTGCATCATACCGTACAGCGATTCTTGCAAAGTCTCTGGATCAACCTGAAGGGAAAACGTATTCCACCGTACCGCATCGGTCACAATGGGACTGGTTTGAACCAACCCCTCCGAATCAATCTCCACGAGTGTGCATCCCCGCGGCCCCGGTTCTGTTGGGGATCGGCCTTGCGGGGTACCCGCGTAATGCATTGTCGGGTTCCGCGAGAGCGTCTCTCGAAGGTGACTTCCGCCAAACGCCCAGTACTGGTAGCCGAGCCCTTCAAGCTGCTCGCGAGAAGCCGGACCATAACCGAGTGCAATGTTGAACCGCTGGTCGTCAGTAGCAGCCGGATAGTCTGACGCACGCACCGTGCTTTTCTGTTCACTCGGACCGAGCAAACGGAGCTGCTGGCCATTTTTTAAGGGATGGAAAATTTCTCGATCTTTTCCGATCAAGCGATGAACCGTGTTCGGCAACAAGGCTGCAGACGCCCAGCGAAGCGGCGGATCGCTTCCGCCGGGGGCCCAGTAAACTGGGATTCCTCGAGCGGCAAGGCGTTCCCACTGTTCAATCAGAAACATAAGACTCCGGGGCCCGGGCTCGCTGATGGAAAGCACATCTCCGGTCAGAAGCACACCATCCACTTCCTCGGCAATCGCTGCGGTAAATATGCTTTCCGTTGCCAAATACGGGGCATCAAGCAATGGATCAATAAAATCCACTGGAATATGATCTAACCCGGTACAGACTTGCTCTAAGTGCAGGTCAGCAGCGTGAATACACTTGAAAATCGGTGTCGCCATTGCTTCCTTTCCTGACGTACCGCGGTGCTTTATGTTTGAGTCCATAGGGTCACGACTCGGGTGCCAATTTTAACGCCCTGGCCAAAATTCTCCTATGCGAATTCCACCCGCTGAATCTAGCTAGCAATGGCCTTTTTCGGGTTCGATGCCTGTCGCACTCTGACACCTTCGGTTATTCTTCAGTTCTTACTTTCGATTTCCCTGACTGAAATCCACGAGAGAAACTCCATGACTTCAACGACAACGCCGACAACGCCGTGTCGAGTTTACAAGCTTTACCTCCATCTCTGCGTGCTCGTCTTGAGCATCGCAGTAGCCTTGGCGAACAGTGGTTTTGGTGACGAAGGGTCTGAAACAGATCTCGCGCGATGGACAAAGCTTGTCGACGAAAAAAAGGAGATTGATCAGGAAATCACAAAAAAGGTAGATTCGCTGCGAGCCCAAGCGCAGCAGGCTTCTCCGGAGGAGCGAAAACAAGTCATCGCCGCCTTTGAGCAATTACAAAAAGAGTATATTCAAAAATACGAATCTCTGTTTCAACAGATGCGGCCCCTAGCAGCAAAGATCGATTATCAGGCTGCACCGGAAACGCTCACGGATGCCAAAAATTTATTACAGGCATCTTTCCAGCAAAACATGTTTGCAGACGCGGCAGCCATTGCAGAGCGATTGAACGCTTCGGGCAATGCTTCCGCAGATGTCCTGGCGATGGGTGGGATTTCCCTTTACGCCGACCACCGATTCGCAGAGGCGCAGCAAATGCTTAAACAGGCACTACAGGGGGAAGGAGTGACCCCTCAAGTGCGTGCGTTCGTCGCCGCTTCTGAAACATACCCGAAGCTTTGGGAGACAGAACAGGCAATCCGCGAAGCGGAGGCTGTCGCTGACAACAACCCGCGTGTTCTTCTGAAAACGAATCGTGGAGATATCCTGCTTGAACTTTTTGAGGATCAAGCACCGAACACTGTCGCTAATTTTATTTCTTTGGTCGACAACGGATTCTACGATGGCATTGCATTACATCGCGTCATTCCCCGCTTAATGGCTCAGGGCGGGGACCCAAACAGTAAATATGATGACCCGCGCAACGACGGCAGTGGCGGCCCCCCATACACCATTGCATGCGAGTGCGATCGACCCGACACTCGAATGCACTTCGCAGGCAGCTTAAGCATGGCACATGCGGGAAAAAACACCGGTGGGTCGCAGTTTTTTATCACACACCTGCCGACTGATCACCTAAACGGCAAGCACACCGTTTTCGGTCGAGTGTTAGACGGACTCCCTGTCGCACGCGACCTGCGGAAAAATGACAAAATTGAATCTGCATCCGTAGTCCGCAAACGCGAACATCCCTATGTGCCGCAAACGACAAAGCAATAGTAAAACTCAGTCGCTTTGTCTGGTGTAAAGGTAAGGATTCAATGCAGGATCGTTATACATTTTAAGCTGCCGATAAGTCCGGTGACGCTTTCGTCCCGAAAAAAGATCGGCCAATAATTCGCGAAGAGACTGCGACAATTCCCGGTGCTGAATTTCGCAAATATGAATTCTTAATCGAACATCCTGGCGATGGGCGTCATCGACGTTCGGACGGCCGCGCTGTTCATCAAGATGATACATCCTGAGTGCGAGTATCGACAGTCGATCGATTGCGCTACCCGGTGTCTCCGTGTTAAGCGGCCCTTCACTATGAACATTTTTCAAATCAATCTGTTGCGCGATCGCGTCGTCCATACGTTCAATCGCATCATTTCGCTTCTGATTCATGTAATCAATGACTCGCTTTGCCTCCGCAATCCGCGCATCTCCCACATCAGGGCTGCGAGCAATATCCTCCTCATGCCACAGAGTGTAGTTGTATTGGTGCTCCTCGCACGCAATCCTCAAAAAACCCTCGTACGGATTTTCCAGCGATTCAACGTGCCAATGTGCAACCATCAAGTGATGCATGCCGGTTATTTTTGCAACGTCAATCATCATTAACCCCCAACCGTAAACCCTGTATGACCAATGTGCTGCGAAGTGGCCGAACACCGAGAAAGAGAGCCGTTCGTCTTCCGAAACCCAGGACGGCATCGTTCAACTGGTTGCGTCTTTTGCAGCAACTCCCGGCAGGCGTTGATCACGTGATCAACGGCAATGCGTTGCATCCAACTATTTTCTTTTTTTCGCCGCATACGCACGAGGCGAATACTGCCATCCGGTTGAACAACCCGATGGATATTCCCATAAGGTCCACATCGACCGGGAATCGTTGGACCATACAGCCCCACACACGGTGTCCCGACCGCGGCTGCCAAATGCAACGGCCCTGTATCCGACCCGATGAACAAACGTGCTGACCTGCTTAGGGTGGCAAGTTCTCGAAGATTCGTTGCCGGCGCTAAGTGCGCGTGACCGCCACTCAGTGACACCACCTCCACAGCCATATCACGCTCCTCACCGTGCCATACCACAACCGATGCGATTCCACAGTCTTGCCCGAGATATCGGCTTACTGCGGCGAATCGGTCGGCAGACCAGAGTTTCGATGGCCATCCCGCACCAACATTAATTATTGCGTATTGCTGGGCCTTGCCGATTGCCACCTCTGTAAATTGCAGAATATGGTCTGTACCGGGATAATCCGGCAAATCGAACCGCACGTTGGTCGGGATCCGAAGCCCCAACAACTCCATCATTTGAAGGGTTTGCTCAACAAGATGCTGCCTCGTCGGCCGCAAACGCACATTACCCAACCAAGGTCCTAACTCGCGTCCCACCGGGGACGCAAAACAAACGCGTCGGGGTGCTCCACTAAGAAAGCTGAGTAATCCGCTTTTGGTAAGCGATTGAGGGTCAATCGTGAGATCAAACTTTCGCTGGTGTAGTGCACGTCGAATACCAAGTATAGATGGTAGAGAACGATGCCAACGCCTTGGAATCACCAAAAGTTCGTCCAGGCCGGGCAGTCCATCCAGCAGGGGCGCCGCTCGTTCATCGACAAGCCAGCATAGATGCGCATCGGGAAACTGATCCCGCAGGGCGTGGACCAGGGGTACCGTAAGCACGCAATCCCCAATCGCACTTAACCGAACCAGAAGAATCCGAGAAGGATTTGCATTCTTCAAATAACTCACGCGGGCATTCCATTACGTTATCTCGAAGACACTCCAGGCCTGCAAGTTGGTCTCACAATCCTGACCGGAAGATTATTTTAGCGCAACACCGTTTGCAGCGTCCACGCCGAATTCCCGCGAGGATACGAAATTATCTCCCAAATAGCGTGCTATCAAAAAAAAACGCCTCACAGCAGTGCCTGTGAGGCACCATTGTGGACGTTTTTATTCGATCGTCTATATTGAAACCGCGGAGTATATCAGCGGGTTATGTTTCAACGCTTTGGGGGACGATTGTCTCTCCTAGACCAATTCTTTCTTTGCTCCGATGAGCGTTCGCAGTCGCTCTGCGAGCAGTGCTGCATCAAACGGCTTTTTGAAGGTTTCGTTGATGCTGCTGCGGTCAAAATTCATCGAACTTCCATCATCCGGAAGCAGAGCAATCAAAATTGTCTCGGTGAACTCAGTGTTGCGTCGTAAATTCTGGCAGATTTGCAGCGCTTCCACCTGTCCAATCGAGAAATCCACGATGATGCAATCAGGGTGGAAGCTTTCAGATTGAATTCCCGCCTCGAAACCGCTCGCTGCCGTTGACACTTTGAACGATTTTTCCGCCGGAAGTTCCCGCTTGAGATTCTCGATCAGAACTTGATCCTGACCTACGATCAGAACCTTTGCCATGGCAACATCTTCGAGATCGCCCAGTGGCATACCATGTTCCTTCAAAAAATTGATAAGATATTCTCGCGGGATTCTTCTGTCCTGCGATCCCGGAATCCGGTATCCCTTCAGACGTCCTGAATCGAACCACTTGCTTACCGTACGGGGGGCCACTTTGCAGATCTTTGCGACCTGTCCGGTTGTGAAGACCTTCATGTCAGGTGCTCCATACTCTCACTGTTTTTGCTAATTGTCTGTAGCCGAAAAATCCGTTTTCAACCACAAACCTCAACGCCCCTGCATGTGACACTCAAGCCCTTTCTTCGTTCCCTTCCGAAGACTGTGGGTTCAAATGGCTTTGTCACAAACATCTGGGTCGGGGCCCTAATTTCTCTCTCTTTTGGCAGTGGTTCAGTTCCATCTGATCCGCGGCCTGGCGAACGACTCAATCGATACACCGGACGAGCCCGAATAAATTGGTTTCCCAATTAATTCCGTTGGGCTCGTGACTCGGTCATTACGATCGACCGGCAAGGTCACGACAAAGAGAGAAAACGAGCGAGAGATTCTGACCACCCCAAACGGACCGCCAGACGCTCAATTTAAAGGCACAGCCTTTTGCTGTTCCCCCCCTTTGGGAAATGCTGGTTTCCGCCTCCTTCCCGCCGTGTGGCGATCTGGTGGTGCGGAAGCACAAGCCCTTCCGAGAGTTAGTTTCGTACAATCAGGGGGTCAACCTTTAGAAAGTTTCACAAGTCGTAGCGACTATTACGCTAATCGCAAAGTTTGCGAAGCCATGGACAGACCGCATTTTGACAAAATTACGCTTGCATAGCGTTATATTCTTCCTTTTTGTCAAATGAAATATTCTGATCGAATCGAATGAATCGTTTATACAGAATCTTCTTTTTTTACGAACTATGCATGAACACCGCCGCAAATTAACCCGCAAGAACTGCTAGCGGCTTGAACCGCCAGCGAGGTGCAATGAGGCAGGTCGATTCACCTCTTGCGATTTTTAGATCACCCGCACATTGACCTTTATGGAACTTCTCTACGCACCTAAGCGGCTTGCGTTCCGTCGTCGCCGTCAGCGGTACTGAGAATTTCTCCGGTCTCGCTTACATCCTCAAAGCGGACAGATACCTGCTTGGAAATTCCTGACTCCTGCATCGTGACGCCATAAAGCGTGCCGCCGCAGGCCATCGTCTTTTTGCTGTGAGTGACCACAATGAACTGGGTCCACTGCAAAAATTCGTTCAAGACCCCGATAAATCGTTCAATATTTGCCTCATCCAAAGCAGCATCGACTTCGTCGAGCACACAAAAAGGACTGGGCCGACTGCGAAATATGGCCAAAAGGCACGCAACGCACGTGAGCGTTTTCTCACCACCACTCAGCAGTGAAATACTACGTGGCTCTTTACCCGGGGGACGCGCCACAATCTCCAGACCACTTTCAAGGATATCCTCCTCATCTTCGATCACGATATCCGCGTGGCCACCACCAAAAAGTTTTCGGAATAAGCCCTGAAAATGTCCCCGCACCGTCTCAAGTGTCTCAATAAACAACCGCCTGCTATCGGCATTGATCCGATCAATGATCTGTTCAAGTGCCCGCTTTGCTTGCGTAAGGTCATCCAACTGGACGGCCAAATCACCATGCCTTGATTCAAGCCCCTCAAGCTCCTCAAGCGCATCAAGATTGACATTTCCAATGGCGTCAATTTTGCGACGGAGATCAGCAATCTCGACTTCCACGCTTTCACGCTCTTCTTCCAATTCGGCATTTTCATCTTGTGTCAACTCCTGCATATCGAGCCCGTAGTCTTCTTGCATTCGTTCCGCCAACGCGTCGCGCTGATGACGAATTTCACCAGCGGCTAGTTCCTCGGTATGCTTTTCGCCCTCCAATCGCCTTACATTCGCACGCAGTTTTTGTAAATCAACCTGCGTTGTTCCACGTGCTGCCCGTAACTCTTCGCGGGCCGCATTAAGCTTCACAATTTCAACCTCAAGGCTTTCTTGTTGAAGATACAGCGTGGCAACCTCTCCCTCCAGGCGAAGAATCTCTTGCTCCGTCTGCTCGGCACCCTCTTCTGCGTCAGCCAACGATTGACGCGTTTCATGAATCGTTTTTTGCCGCTCTTGATGGTCCTGCTGAAACTGGTGCATCCGCGACAACAAACTATCAAGCGCCTGCTCGCTGCGGGCCAACTCTACCTTCGCCGCCGTCGCATCCGCCATACAAGATTGCCGCTGACGCTCTAATTCATCCAAGCGACATTGATCAAACTTCAACAAACGCTCCAGTTCCACCAACTCTGCCTCATTCTCCTTGCGCCTATCGCGAAACAGGGCTAAATCAGCGCTTACCGCATCTCGAGCGGCCCGGGCTCGACCCCATTCCCCCGAGGTCACCACATGCTGCTCATCCTGCTGTTTTTTTCGCTGCTCCGTGGCCGTCCGTTCCCGACTGCCCTCGTCAGCCTGCCGCTGATAATCTTGTTTTGTATCGGAAGCCACCTCCAACCGAGCAACCGCATCGGCCACTTCTCCCTCTAACCGCTCGACAACCGCGGCACGACTACTCAGGTTCTTCTCAAGCTCCGAGATCTGCTTCCGAAGATCACGCAGCTCGCTTCGACGCGAAATAAGGCCCCCACGGTGTGAGCGTGGACCAACGCAAACTGTTCCATCAGCACCCACCCAGCAACCCTCGCGGGTGACAAAATTCTGACCCGGATAATCTGATGCCAAGTCAAGCGCATACTTCAACCGATCGACAAGCCACGTTCGTCCCAGCAATCGCCTTACAAGCCCTGCATACTCAGGTGCTGCTTGAACGAAGTGGTCGGCCCGACCAACCACACCAGGCCTTTGCTGCAGTACCGCCAGAGTATCTGCATCTTCTTCCACCTCCGAATCTGGACTTGTGCCCGCCAGAAAACCAACACGCCCCTCAAACGCGTATTGCTCATCGGCCAGGAAATCTCGCAGTGAGCGGGCGTTCTCACTCAATAAAAACCCCGCTTTGTCACCCAATGCAACTTCAATCATGGGCGCTACATCCACCTGTACTTCAAAAACATCGGCAATCAAACCCTGAACCCCACCGAGCCCTCCTTCGCTCCGCATGGGATCGGTCAAAATCTGTCGCGTTCCGGCAGTCAAACCCTCAAATTGTCGCTCCAACTCTTGGAGCACCATCTCTCGCTCATGTAAACCGGAACGGAGTTCCCGTAACCGAGCCACCGCCCGCTGCTCTTCCAGAAAGTCGGCTTGCAAATGCTTCAATTCCTGCTTCACTCGGTTGTATTCCGCACCTGCCTGCTCCAACTGTGTCGCCAACGCCGCTTCTTCCTCCGCCAGCACCGCCAACTCTTGCACCGTGATCCTCTGCGATTGCTCTAACTGCTGCAATTTAGCCTGCAAACGCTCGCAAGCCGACGCTTCTCCTTCAAGACGGGTCTGCAACGAGGTAATCTCATTGCCTAACTCTGAATTCTGCTGAACACACCGCAACTGTGCTGCCCGCCGCTTATCAAGTTCAACGCGAAGCTTTTGACAGGCCGCGAGGGCATCGGTGAGACGCACCTCGATTTTCGTGACGCGACCGGCCATCTCGGCATGCTCCCCACGTGCGACCTCCACTTCCTGAGTCGTTGTTTCAAGCTGATCGTCCAGATCACGCGTCCGGGTTGTTAACGCAACCACTTGATTGCGTCGCCTCGAAATCTCCTGCCGCAAGTCGACAAGGTGACTCCGCTGATGCTCCGTGGTGGTTTCGCTCGCAGCCAATGCACCGCGATTCTCTGCAACTTGGCGATCCCCGTCGCGGATCGCATCCTCCGCTTGGCTCAACTCCTGCTCCAACTCCGAGAGACGCGACTCATTCAAATCGACCGCCGAACCGCTCTCACGAATCTGCGTCGCCATTGAATCAAGCGTGGACTGATGCTCTTCGAGTGTTTCTGTCAAGTGTTTCCAGTCAGTCTGCGCAACCTGCGTACGCAACTGCTGCAGGCGGGTTGTGTGCTCGCGGTAACGCTGCGCCTTGCCCGCCTGCTTCCGTACACTCCGCAACCGCGAATCAACCTCGTCGACGATGTCGGACAATCGCAGCAAATTCTGCTCAACGCGATCCAATCTGCGGATTGTCTCTAACTTTTTTGCTTTAAAACGACTTATGCCTGCTGCCTCTTCAAAAATCAGTCGCCGGTCACGCGGGGAAGCCTGCAACATCACGTCGACCTTCCCCTGCTCGATAATACTATAGGCCTGCGTCGACACACCTGTGCCTGCAAACAGATCCCTTACGTCACGTAAACGACAGGCATTGCCGTTAATCAGATATTCGCCCTCACCGCTGCGATAAACCCTGCGACCGACATGAACTTCGGGGGTATCAATCGGCAGGCGACCCTCTGAATTATCGAAGGTGAGCACCGCCTCTGCCGTATTCAGAGGACGCCGCGAGTGCGATCCGTTAAAGATCACATCTGCCATCTCTTTACCACGTAAACTTTTTACGCTCTGCTCGCCTAAAACCCATTTAATCGCGTCAACCACATTCGATTTCCCGGAGCCGTTCGGCCCGACCACGACAGTGATACCGGGGGGAAATTCGAACCGCGTCTTATCAGCA
>JAYYJN010000027.1:0-8903 GCA_036146215.1 Planctomycetota bacterium | reverse complement strand
GCATGTTCCCGCGAAGCGACGCGCGACTTCACGACATCCTTCAGCAAATTCTGCGTTGGTGCATGCTCCGGGCGTCGGCCAACACACCAGCGAAGTTGCGTTTCGGCGTCTCGATATTTTCCTAATTCATAAAAGAGGGATGCGAGCAGCATGCGAGCATCAAAATTACTTATATCGCACGCATTAGCCTGTACCGCGCAGCGAAGCGCGTCCTCATTCTTCTCGACTTCACGATATGCCTCACTCAATACGATCCACAAACGTGAATTTTCGTGATCGCCACTTCCATTTTTCCACAAGAGAGGCTCGAAATATTTACAGACCTCCTCCAACTGGCGCCGATCGCCAAGCATCCTGTAGGCTTGATAAAAATCTGGCAAGTCACGTTCGGATGGCTCCAACATTTGTATCACGATGTTGGCCGGAATCCGCTGAGAAAGAAGGCCCAGTAAATCAAGTTTACCATCAATACTGTATTGAAAAGACTTTTTCCAATGCGCGATAGCAGCCTCCACTTCCCCAGCCACGGCAGCTTCTTTTCCTGCCATTAAACGAACTTTCCCATCAAACGGTCTGACGCGGATCGCCTGTTCAACGAGCGAGCGCTTCGCCAATTGATCTTTCCCCTCAAGAAAAACTAGTTCTGCCAGGAACAGGTATGACTCGCCTTGGAGCGGGCATCTCACGACCGCTTGTCGTGCATGCCAAAGCGCACGATACAAAAGCCTCTGATGTTCACCAATGGCTCGTCCTAACCATTCGCTTAATGCTTCTCTTGAAGGAAATTGTGAGGCGATTGCGGCATCGCGAATTTGTCCGATCTCCATGGGGTTGATGCTTACACGTTGCTGCGATTGAAATTGTCGAAGATAAATTGCCGCCATGCGTAAGTGAGCCGTCGAATTCTGTAAGTCTTTTGACAAATAAGCCCGGATTTCCTCTTCCAAAATTTTGTCGAGTCCTGTCGCTACTCGGATAAGCTCGTTCTTTTTTCCTTCACTTATATTGAAATGATTAATCTCCAGCCCGACCTTTTGCCGCTTCAAGGCATATGTTCTGTAATTGTCCCAGTGACTGGATGCCGTTGCTGGCCCCACAAGAACGTTTAAGCTACTGAGACTCACAATGACCAAGATTACTGCCATTCCCATCCATGCAGTCCTTGAAAGCGAAAAACATGATTGTATCTTTGCATCCCCACGCATCTGATAAAGTCGACACCCGAGTCCACAGAAAATCATGGTCCATGACATACATGCTGGGATGAACCAAACAAAATCGAAAACGGAATGAACAACACTAGCCATTAATGCTGCGGAGACTGCTGCGATACAGATCAATTCCTTATCGTTGTCATTCCTCCAAAGTCCTCTCACACACCAAAAGCCGCAAATGAAAATCCCTGAAAATAAGAATGTCAGACCAATGACACCACTTTCGCTACCGATCTGCAGGTAGCCACTCTCTGCATGTGTAAATTGAACCGGGAAAGGTTTTTCTAGGTACATCTTATAAAAGTCACGATGTGTCCCTACTCCATGCCCAAACCAAGGCCGATTTTCGATCGCCCTCACATTCGCACCCCAAATTGCGGTGCGCATTTGCTTGTAATCCGCTTCCCGAAATGAGAACCCTTTCACGCTATCAATTTCTTTTGCCAAACCATCGAACCCGTTGATCGACAAAAGGATTCCACCCATACAAATGAACCCGAACAGATAATAAAGCAATTGTCGCCCGAGAAGCTTTCTGCAAATGCAAGCCAGAACAACGAAAACGACAAGCATCGACAAAATGCCGCCTCGCGACATCGAAACTAGGCATGCAAAGGCAACAATGCCTGTTCCAATACATATAAGAATGAGAGTCAAAGAGTTCCGACTAGATCCAAAATGCTTCATTCTGAGTCGACGACCATTCTCGAATGGGCACTTTACTTTAATCAGAATCCAACTTAAGCACGCACTGATACCAAGTGCTAAAAGATGCGAAAAATGATTCGGATTCGTAAAACATCCGTGCATTCCAACCGGTTTCTGCACCACATCACCATAGGACCACAACAACGTTTGCTCTTTAAACGCGAATTGAATTAGACCGACGAATGCGAGTGCCATCGCCGACAATGCCATCCACCTTAACAATTTCTCAACATCATTAATCGTTTCGACGCGTTGCACTGTAATTAAAAAGAATATGCCATATGCAAAAAGCATTGCCAGTCCGCATTTTGTTGCTTGCGGATTAAAAGAGAGATAGGGCCAATTCCCTAATTGCGATTCAGATGACCCTCCCGGGGTCCAAATATTTAGAATATCGGTTGTTGAGGGCGTTAATGCACTCACCCAATTTGGCGAGAGCGGAAAGACTTGTAACACAACCAGAGCGCAGGCAGAGAGAAATACCCATTGTCCCGCCGTCGAACGCCAGATCGGCCTTTGCAAAATACATTGCCGTGTTACCCAGGCAATCGCCATGACGACCGCGATCGAAACGAACACAAGTCTGCCTATCGGATGCCGACCGCCCATGAAGAGTGGAGCGAAAACTAAGGTCGCGATGAAACAAAGGTCAACGACTTGCAGCAATAGCCTTGGGATAAGAGAATCAGGGGCAGGCAGTCGAAGCGAGGAACCCGATAGATGATTTGAAACCACAATAGTGCATCCAAATGGCCTGTTACAAACCTTCTCAAATTACTTAAGCAACTCTTCTATTTTGTGTCGATGTTTGTATCTCATTCATCATCGAATCACTCGTCTTGCTTTGGAAACTGATACCTGCGTAGCAATCTTCAAAATTTAAAGAGGTACTATTTACTTCATTCACTTCGTTAATCTCATCTTCACTATAGCCATAGCTATAGCCTTCTCCTTCGCCAAAGCTGTAACCTTTGCTGTTTTCTGTGTCGATACAATTCGCAACAAGGCCGAACACTGGAATTTTCATTTCCAGCAGATTTTGCGAAGCACGGAAAACGATTTTCCGTCGATTTTTTTCTGGCCGGACAACCATCACCATACCATCGGTGATGCGGCCCACTAACACCGCATCGCTCGCGACAAGCGTCGGCGGGCAATCTACAAGAATTTGGTCGTATTCCCCCTCCGCCCAAGCCAGAATTTGTGCAAGTCGATCGCTTGCGAGTAATTCGGAGGGATTTTGTCGTCTCGGGCCCGCTGGCAATACGTCGAGATTTCGTGCGTCGGTCGGTACGATGTGATTTGAAATGATTTCTTGGACCGGAACATCCGCAGCCAGGATATCTGACATGCCTGACTTGGATTTGAAATCAAATAAGCGAGTTAACCCGGGACGCCGAAGATCCGCATCAATCACTAATGTACGCTTTCCGGACTGGGCATAAACGACTGCAAGATTTGCAATGACAGTTGTTTTCCCATCACCAGGCTCAGAACTCGTAAATCCAATCCGTGTTGATTCAGACGCAGAAAGTGCCAACGAGGTACGCAACGTGCGAAAGGATTCTACAAAAACAGAAGATGGTTCATGATGAGCGGAGACTTTTTTAATTCCTGCACCTTTCAGTTCGGGCAACGCACGTACCAAGCCGATGATAGGTTGCCCTACGCGCTTACTTAATTCATCGGGTGTTCGAAATCGATCATCGATTGAGTCTTGAACAAACACAAGAGCAAATCCAATCCCTAGTGTGCCCACAAACCAACAAGCAATAACTCGGGAGATGCGCGGCGAGACAATCTGTCCGGAGGCCGCCGCTTCTTTGATGATCGTCGCGCGAATTTCACCCTCACCCTGTCGTAGATCAACGCCTGCGATTTGCTCAATGATCGCATCATGGAGTCGACGCAACCTGATCACATTTTGCTCGAGCATGGTGATATGCGCAGTGTCACGCTGATGCGTCACCGCCTTGAATCGCGATTCCTCAAGACTAACTTGCAGAATGGACTCTTTTTGACTTGCTTTATCTAAACCTTGTTGTGCCATTCGCAGCAGCATCGGCCCCAATTGGTTCGCTTCTAAATCATCCAACTGAGTTTTTATTTGCTTGTCGTGATATTCAATATATTGTTTTGTTGTCTGAATTCGATTTTGAACTTCAATAATCTTTGGATGAGAGGGGCCAAAATCACCACTCAATGATTTCAGGCTTGCAATATCCGCCAGCAATCCTCGCTCGAGTTCATTCCGAACACGAATCGTGTCTGGATTAAAACCGAGTCCTTTGACCAATAACTCTCTGCCTACCGTTTCTTCAATGGCCAATGCATATTGCTTTAGATCCTCACCTCGGATGATCGCCCTCTGGATGCCCTCAACCAGGGCCTGTTGAATCAACCGATCCTTCTTTGCCTCGAGAAATGCCTCGTTCAGAGTGAGCACCGACTGAACCACAGGATGCACAACGTCTGACTCAGCTTCAATACTGAAATCCCCTGAAGCGAGCCGTGCACTCGCTAGCTTCTCTTCGTCTGCTGCTAATTTTCGCTCAATTTCATCTTTTTCGAGGGTCATGACTTCGATAATTTTTGCTGCCGTGCCCTTATGAGTCTCATCCACGAACCGAAGATATGACTGAATAACTGCATTCACTATTGCGACCGCGTTTCTGGAACTGGTGGATGTCGCACTGATATTCAAAACTGTCGTACCCCGCACCACGTTTGTCGATATTTTTTGGGCTAACTCTCGATGCCATGATTCCCGATTTCCTTTGAACTCTTGCAGACACTCCGGTGGAATATATTGAATTGCGTTTTCCAATACTGGTTGACTTCCGAGCAATTGTTGGTGTGTTGGCATTAGGTTTTGGCCGTTTCTATTTCCACCCAACATATGGCTTTGATCAGCGCTCATGCGCTGTACGATCAAGATAGATGAGGAAGACTGATAATATCGCGTTGCTGTCGCGGCATACCAAGCTGCGATAACGGCACAAATAACCCCCACGATGAAGACGGTATTTCGTCTGTACCAAACGATCTTTAGAAACTGGAGCGCATCATTTACGGCCCCAGCCGCGTTGGTTGAAGGCAGATTATATGTTCCATCGTCTGTCTCTGCGGACATCATTTGCTCTTTTGTTTAGAATCCTGGAACTCGAGCCGTGGCACCAACACCGAAATTGACAAATCGGTCGAAAGCATCAAACATAATCGTTAGTGGTGTGCGTTCCACGCTGACCACGTCGCCTGAGGCGAGCCGAATGTTTTCGTTGCGGTCTCTTTTTGCTTTCTGTTAACTGACTTTGATAACTTGCGCTGCAGGTTCACCAGGAACGCGGCGGATCACATATATTTTGTTTGCCACAGGGGAAGTCATTCCTCCCGCCATGCCGATGATATCAAGCACGTGAAGGTCACGATCCGATGGCAATTCGTAATCTGCCGGTTTTCGTACAAGCCCAAGCACGGTGATTGGATTTTGGTCCATTTCCCGGACCGTCACAACATCACCATCTTGTAGGTTCACGCCCCGACCAGCGTTACTTGCCGCGACAAGATTAATTTTCACACTACGGGAGATAGGGTTCACATGGGGGTGCGCTTCAGTGAAATTTGCCAGTCGGTTCTGATTTTCGAGTTTAATAGGTACGCTTTGTTTTGCAGGGGATCGCACTTCAATATTTGTGGATGCATTGGAAGTCAGCCCTCCCGCAGCCACAAATGCTGTGAGCAGATTGGACGAACTACGCGGCAGTTCATAAGTTCCCGGTTTTTCTACCGCGCCAATCACCGTTACTTTATTGGCGTCTTTTGTTTCCAATACGACTGTCACATGAGGATGCACATAAACACCACCGGCCATTGCCTGCTGGCGAATAATCTGCTCTGCCTGGTCGACACGCATTCCGGCAAGAGGAATTGCCCCTATTAGGGGCACTAATGCTGTTCCATCCGAATTAATCCGGATCGGGATCGACAAGGGACCCTGATCACTCGCGCCAGCGATGATCGTCACCTCAATGACGTCACCGATTTCAATAAAATCTTTTGTCGATGCAAAACCCGATAACCTCGAGAGGTCGATCGTCTTCGCATTTTCTACATGGGGCGCCACTAGATCTTTGGGCATATGCTTCGGAGTAATCACAGGACGATAGCAACCGTTGCTGATGACCGATGCCATTGCGAGAAGGCAAAGCAAAGAGCCACTTGCAGATGCGTACACGTTCTTATTTTTTGGTTGTTTTGTAAACACTCGATTGAGATCTACATCGTATAGAGTTATTAGCTTGAAAGGCGTAACCAGGCTGCCCAACTCCTTATCTGAAGCGCAGCTCCGCACATGTGATGACGCTCTTTGCGAAAACGGGTAACTATCAAAACCATGTGGATTTGGTCAAGATCACACCTAAACCGCAGCTTTTACGCGCCACGTCATAAGAAAAAATACCGTTGCTGTGAATGCAAGCAACTCTTGCAGTTACAGCGGGGCGAGAGGTCAGGAAGAAAATCCAGCTGCGTTGGCAAGCGCAACCGCATCAGTTTCAGTGATGCAGATCCGCTCAACAGCCAGCGCACGTCCACTTTGCTGGTCAATATCCACAAGAGTTCCACTCAGTCGAATGTCTTTAGAGGCGACATCAAAAGGGGTTGGCGTAAAATGCCGAGTCGTTTGAAGAACGCGGTCAATGCGTCGTCCTAAAATGCTTTCGAAAGGACCGGTCATACCAACATCGCACTGGAATGCTGTGCCATGCGGGAGAATCGTTTCATCGGCGGTCGGAACATGGGTGTGGGTTCCGAGAACCGCAGAGACTCGACCATCCAAAAATCTGCCCATTAACTGCATGTCGCTCGTTGCCTCAGCATGCATGTCGACGAGTATGATTTTTATATCTCCTGCCAAATTCTCAAGCACACGATCCGCAGCAGCAAAAGGACAGTCAACAGGCTTCATAAATACCCTTCCAATCAGGCTGATAATCGCTACCTTCTGACCCCCGGCAGTCGTAACCACACAGTGGTCAAGGCCTGGTGCATCCCTCGGATAATTCGCCGGTTTTACAATATTGGATTTGGTTTGCAATATTCGAATGATCGCTCGACGGCGGTAAATGTGATCCCCGAGCGTGATCGCGCCAACGCCAGCCTCAATTAATTCGTCATAAATCGAGGGTGTTAACCCAGAACCCCCAGCGGCGTTCTCAGCATTGGCTACTACCAAATCAATTGAGTCTCTTCGGATGAGACCTCGCACCGACTGACAGACAATTTTTCGACCGGGGTTACCCACGATGTCACCGATCATCAGAATTCGCAAATTCTTCCCTCCAGAATTAAATACACACGATACCCAAACAAATCGATGTAATGTTGCGAACTCAACGTTTGACTAGCATCGTGTTCTTTGCACTCATTGAGCAAATTCTGTAGCACGCGTTTCCCTTAATACCGTCACTTTAATTTCCCCCGGGTAGGTTAACTGCTTTTCATACTCCGAGGCGATATCTCTGCAAATTTTTGCGGCAGTTTCGTCAGTGGTCTGCGTCGATGAAACCATTACACGAACCTCACGCCCAGCTTGCACCGCAAACGCCTGTTGCACTCCTTGGAAACCGGTGGCAATTGCTTCCAATTCCTCCATTCGCTTTACGTAGCGATCTAAACTCTCTCGGCGAGCCCCGGGGCGAGAGGCGCTGCAGGCATCTGCCGTCGCACAGATCATCGTGTACGGATACTCCAGGCGAATGTCATCGTGATGTCCCAACGCCGCGTGTACAACCTCTGGGCCCTCGCCATAACGTTTCAGCAAGTCAGCTCCGATCTTTGGATGACCACCCTCGGCATCGTGGTCTGCCGCTTTGCCGATATCGTGCAATAATCCGCACCGCATCGCCAACTGGCGATCAAACCCCATGTCCTCTGCTATGAGTCCGGATAGAAACGCAACCTCCACAGAATGCCTCAGAACATTCTGCCTATAGCTTGTTCGGAAGTGCAATCTGCCGAGTAGATGAACGATACGCTCATGCAGCCCATGGACACCAACTTCATCTGCCGCTTGCTGGCCATCTTTCTGAATGTGTTCATCAATTTTCTTTTCCGTTTCTCCCACAACCTCCTCAATACGACTGGGATGGATACGTCCATCAGCAATCAAGCGATCTAAGGCCATCCGGGCAATTTCCCGACGCACGGGATCAAAAGCACTTACAATTACGACACCCGGCGTATCATCAATGATCACGTCAACGCCCGTCGCTTTTTCAATGGCGCGAATATTTCGACCCTCTCGGCCGATGATTCGACCCTTCATTTCATCATTAGGAATATCAACCGTGCTGGTCGTTGTTTCCGAAGTGTGAGATGCAGCGTATCTTTGGATTGAGGTAAGTAATAACTCTCGGGCTTTTTGATCAGCGATTTCCGATACCTTTTTCTCATGCTTTAGAATTATTGATCCGGTTTCATGTTCCAGTTCCTGCTCGAGCATTTTAAGCAAACGAGCAGTTGCTTCCTCTCGACTAAGGCCGCTCATTTGATGCAGAGCCTGACTCTGTTCCTCAATCATTTGGGTCAATTGCTCTCCACGCTGTTTCACCTCAGCCATCTTTTCGGAAATTTTTCTCTGATTACCCTCTACCATCCTTTCCTGTTTCTGCAATTCCTCGGCGCGGGAATCGAGCAACCCCTTACGCTTTTCCAACTCACGCTGCTCTCCATGGAGTTTCTCTCGAACAGCCATCAACTCTTTTTCTACGTCACCCTTTCGCTGCAATGCCTCTTCTTTGGATTGCAATGCTGATTCTCGTTGCTGACTCTCTATTTCCTTATTGGCCTCCGCAAGAATTGCGGCAGCCTGGGATTTGGCATCTTGACGACGCAAGTGGTCCAAGAGTTTTACGATTGCAATTGCGACCGCAAAAGTCACGCCAAAAAGGGTGACAAGCAACCAAAGTTGGATCGAGACAG
>JAYYJN010000026.1:0-5968 GCA_036146215.1 Planctomycetota bacterium | reverse complement strand
TGCCCTTTTACAAACGCGTGGTACCCTAGATCCGGTGTTTGTGAGTGTGGGCTAACGAGGTGAATAGAATTTGATTTTGGTTCCATCAATATACGGAAGGAAAAGCAGGTGAAACCGGAAGAACTTAAATATGCAAAAACGCATGAATGGGTCTACGTTGATGGAGGCGAGGAACATTCCGACGAGGCTCCAATAACCGCGACCGTGGGTATCTCAGCTTTTGCGGTAGAGGCTTTGACCGATCTGGTTTTTCTGGAGCTGCCCCAAGTGGGCCAGAAAGTGCAACCGGGAGAGTCCCTCGGCGAGGTTGAGTCGGTCAAGGCTGTGAGCGATATCTATAGCCCGGTGGCGGGTGAAGTTTTGGCGGTGAATCAGGAACTTCCCGAGTCGCTCGAATGGCTCGGCGAGGATCCATACGGACGTGGTTGGATCGCAAAAATTAGTCTTGAATCCGGTGCCAATTGTGCACACTTAATGGATCATGGGGCCTATACTAAAATGTGTGCTGAGGAGGAACATTAACCGGTGTCGTATCTCTATAACACGCCCGAAGACCAGCAAGCGATGCTTGAAGCGATCGGCTGCGCTTCGATTGAAGAACTATTTGCAGCGATCCCCGATTCACTTCGTCTGCAGAGACCTCTGCATTTGCCTGAGGCGATGGGCGAGTTGCAACTCACCGAGCATCTTGGCCAGCTTGCCGCACAAAACAGATCGCCCGCTGATACGGTCTGTTTTTTAGGTGCCGGAAGCTATGATCATTTCATTCCGGCGGTCGTAGACTACGTCGCTTCTCGCGGTGAATTTTACACTTCTTACACTCCCTACCAACCGGAAGTAAGCCAGGGGAATTTACAGGCCATGTTTGAATACCAGACGATGGTTTGTGAGTTGACCGCCATGGACGTCTCTAATCAGAGTTTGTACGACGGCGGTTCGGCCACAGTCGTAGGTGTGTTGATGAGTCTCGACGTAACGCGACGACGTGGTCGTGTGCTGGTTGCAGAGAGCGTCCACCCCGAGTATCGCCAAGTAGTCGAGACCTATTTCGCTCCCCTGGAGACAGAGGTGGTCACCATTCCATGCCCCAGCGGTATCATCGACCAAACCGCACTGGCCGATGCACTGACTGACAACACGGCGTGTCTGCTGCTGCAGCACCCCAACTTTTTCGGGTGTCTTGAAGAAGTGCATCCGATTGTGCAAACAGTTCATGCATCTGGCGCGTTGATCGTATCGGTAGTCGATCCCATTAGCCTGGGGATCCTGGAACGCCCTGGCGACTACGGTGCAGATATCGTTGTTGGCGAGGGGCAATCTCTTGGAACGCCAATGCAGTATGGTGGCCCCTATTTGGGGTTGATGGCGTGTCGGGAGAGCTTTGTCCGCCGTTTACCGGGAAGGATTGCCGGACAAACGATCGATCGCAGAGGAAATCGGTGTTGGGTGCTAACGCTGCAAACCCGCGAGCAGCATATACGCCGCGACAAGGCGACCAGCAACATTTGCTCCAACCAGGGGCTCTTTGCGTTGCGAGCAAGCGTCTATCTGGCGGCAATGGGGCCGGTGGGACTGCGGTCGGTTGCTGAGTTATGTTTGCAAAAGACCGCATACGCACGCCAGCAGATCGCTGCGACCGAGCGGCTGGAGGTTCTGTTCGAACAACCTGTTTTTAAGGAATTTGTGATTCGTGATCGGGAAAACGCCGTGGCGGAATTAATGGCCAATGCCGAACAGGCGGGGATTTTTGCCGGTGTGCCACTGGGGCGCTGGTATCCCGATCTCGAAGACTGTTTTCTTTTTGCGGTGACTGAGAAGCGATCACGGAGGCAGATCGATCGGTTTGTGGAGTTCGTCACGGAGCAGACAACGAGTGGAGTGATTCATGCGAAATAAACACGCCTCGCAACTCATTTTTGAATTGTCCCGTTCCGGCCGCAGTGCCGTATCTCTGCCGACGGTCGATGTCCCGGAGCAACCGGTGGAGCAGGTCATTCCCGAGCGATTTCTTGCGAAAACCTTTCCTAGCTTGCCGGAGGTTTCGGAGCCTGAGATTGTGCGCCACTATGCCAATCTTTCCACGCTGAACATGTCGGTTGACACACATTTTTATCCGCTCGGTTCATGCACAATGAAATATAACCCGAAGCGAAACGAGCGACTTGCCTCGATCCCCGGCGTAGTGGATGTGCATCCCTATCAATCGGAGAGTAGCTTGCAGGGATTATTGCGCATCTTTTTTGAGCTGCAGCAGATGTTGGAGGAGATAAGCGGTTTGGATGCGGTAAGTTTGCAACCGGCCGCCGGGGCCCACGGAGAGTTAACCGCGTTGATGGTTGCAGCGGCACATTTCCGCGACATCGGAGAGAATCGTACGAAGGTGCTTTCTCCGGATTCGGCACACGGGACCAACCCTGCCAGTGCGCGGATGTGCGGCTTTGACACTGTCACCGTAAAGAGCACAAAAGATGGCTTTGTCGATCGGGACGATCTGATGTCGAAGCTCGATGAATCGGTTGCCGTGTTAATGATCACAAATCCGAATACGCTGGGGCTTTTTGAGCGAGGGATTTCGGAGATCGCAGATGAAGTCCACGCGCGGGGTGGACTCATCTATCTCGACGGTGCGAACATGAATGCCATTCTCGGCATCACCCGACCGGGTGATTTTGGCGCCGACATGATGCACTTTAACCCGCACAAAACATTCAGCGGCCCGCACGGCGGTGGTGGACCCGGCGCCGGTCCGATCGCGGTTGCCCAAAAGTTAAGACCCTACCTGCCGGTTCCTCGGGTGGCTCGCGAAGAGACGGAAGATGGTTTTAAATATCGACTTGATTGGGATCAGCCACGATCCATCGGACGCGTTCGAAGTTTTTTCGGGAACTGCGGCGTGCTGGTGCGGGCTTATTGTTACCTGCTGACACATGGACCGGAGGGGCTTCGCAGCGTTTCTGAAAATGCGGTCTTGAATGCCAATTATCTGCTCAGTCGCGTTAAGCATTTTCTTCCGGTGCCTCAAGGCGATCGCTGCATGCATGAATTTGTAGCTTCCGCTGCTCAACTCAAAAGCGAATCAGACATTTCGGCAATGGATCTGGCAAAGCGATTGCTCGACTATGGGTTTCATGCCCCCACCGTGTATTTTCCTCTGACGGTCAAAGAGGCAGTGATGATTGAGCCCACCGAAACCGAGAGCAAGGAGATGTTGGATAAGTTTGCGGAAACACTTTTCCGTGTCACCGAGGAGGCGGCAGACTTACTGCATGATGCACCGCACACGACGCTGGTCAGTCGACCTGACGAGGTTACTGCGGCACGAAAACCGAAACTGCGGTGGCAACAATCCGCAGACGAATAGACATTGCAAGTCGGTAGATCCCGATGGCCTTGCTATCTGCTGCCATTCCCCCGAACCTTCAGGCTTTGCCGTGCTGCATAGAAGCTTTTCATGAGGGTCGTTGATGAAATCGATCACTTGTCAATTCATGGTTGATCCTCCTCAGTCGGGGAAGGTGAACATGGCGGTGGATGAGACCTTACTAGAACTGGTCGCACAAACCAAAATTCCGATCCTCCGATTTTACAGCTGGTCCGAGCCGACACTCTCTCTGGGTTACTTTCAGGCATTTGCGGCGAGAGGATCGCATTCATCCATGCGGTCGTGCCCGGTTGTTCGTCGTACGACCGGTGGCGGTGCAATACTGCATGACCGGGAAATAACATACAGCTTATGCTTGCCGCGGGGCGTTCGTCTTTCCCGATTTTTTAGCCAGGAAAAAGGTGCGGAGTGGATTTATCGTTGGGTGCACCAGGCATTGGTCGATGTGTTCATGCAAATGGGATCCGAACTGAAGTTCTCCGTGTCGACTTCCGCGTCCGATGCAGACCCCTTTCTCTGTTTTGAAAGGCGTAGTCGTTGGGATCTGGAAATCGGCGACATGAAAATTCTAGGTAGTGCTCAGCGGAGTTATCGGGGTAGTATCCTCCAGCATGGGAGCCTACTGCTAAATTCCTCTCCACTGGCGCCCCACCTACAGGGACTTTTCGACCAAGTGTCTCCCTGCCCAGTCGATGAACTTATCGGTCGCTGGAGCGCGAGAATTGCTGAAAATGCTCATCTTGTCCTCCAGCCGATTACGATCGATCCAATCCAGCAGAAGATGTGTACGCAGCTTGCGACGGAAAAATATGGGAGTGAAAAGTGGACAAAAAAGCGTTAATTTTTGCCAAAGTTTGATTTTCAGTCATGGAAAGCAATCATTTTTGTTTGGGTCCCGTTGCTATTTGGGGTATACTGCGAGTCGCAGGAGTCGTGGCCGATTCGGGGTGAATCTTCTCCATAATCCATCATTTTTTATCTTAACGTTCACCTCGGACTGAGAGCGTCGGTCCGTTCGCTTGTGCGCCGATGATATTTTCAATGGTTTGCACAGCGGTTTTATATCAGCAGCGTCGGGGAGAAGGTGGTGCGATTAAAGTTGGTGGTGATAGGCGGTTCGCACAGCGGCAAGGAAATTCCAGTTTCCGGCCCCAAATTTTTCATTGGTCGCGATCGTGATTGCCAGTTGCGACCGAACAGTGATGTTGTCTCCCGGCACCACTGCGCTCTGATTGTTGAAGACGGGTACGTTGCTGTGCGAGATTTTAACAGTAAAAACGGCACGTTGGTGGATGGCGTGCGAGTGATCGGAGAACAGGAACTGCAATCCGGGTCAGAGCTAGCGATCGGCCCACTTCGGTTTCTCGTGCAGTTGGATGTGGCGATCGGGGGACAGAATCGTCCGCCGACCGAATCGGTGGAAGGGGCGGTACAACAGTCCGCAAAATTGGCACATGGCGGGGAGGATAGTATCGATGACTGGCTTGATGAGACTGATCCGAGCGGATCAGATACGGGCCTTGTTTCTATTAAAGGTGCCACCCAGCGTCGCACGGATCCAAGTCATGATCGAAACCAGATTAAGAAGACTACCCTGAACGTTGGTGAGCTGACCGACAGTAAAATTATGGCGGCAAAAAATGCGACGCCTGAGCACTCGAAATTGAATGTAGACGAAAAATCACAGGCGGGTCACAAGGAGCCTGGAAAGCTGTCTCTGGAAGATGCCGAAAAAGCGAAACCGGCCGACACACAGGCGGCCGTCCGCGACGCCCTCCGGAAACTGCGGCAGAAGAAACAGAAAAAAGATTAGCCCGGTTCTTCTAGCCGGGCACGGCTAGCAGTGCCTTCGCCGCATTCAGCTTTCTCCGGCCGTTTTAGTCTAGCGGCATGAATCCGTCTTGCGATTGCCCCCCTGCTCCGCTATCGTCCGCCCCTGCGATGTGAGGTGCGCCCGCACTCAGGGTTTTCCGTTCTATTTCCTTCGCCTTTATTTCGAGCGAGATAAGTCATGTTGGCTAGATTGTCGAGTGCATTGAGCTTAATGTTTTTCACCTGTTTCCGTTCGATCATGCTGCAGGTTGTCATACTCACGATCGTTCTGGGTTGCTCTGGTTGTGGCGTTCATTCCAATAACCTCAATGCAACCGGCACCCGTTACTTTAAGCGTGGTGATAGTAACGCGGCGATCCAGAAATTCGAGGAGGCTGTGGCGGCAAATCCGGACGATGCGGATAGTTATTACAACTTGGCCGCTGCCTATCATCATCTCGCGACCACGACCGGAGATCCGGCCTACGCAGCGCAAGCGGAAGGGTATTACAACCAGTGCCTGGATCACTATGAAGACCATCCAGAGTGTTACCGGGGCCTCGCCGTCTTATTGGCGCAGCAAGATAGGCAAGACCAGGCATTTCGTCTGCTTGAGGGATGGAAACAACGCAGTCCCCAACTTGTTGAGCCAAATATTGCACTGGCGCAGTTGCATGGCGAGGTTGGTAACGACAAAGCATCGGAAGAGCATCTGCTCGATGCGATTGCCAAAGATACGACGCACCCGCAGGCGCGAGCCGCCCTCGGGCAACT
>JAYYJN010000025.1:0-7835 GCA_036146215.1 Planctomycetota bacterium | reverse complement strand
AGGTTGAATGCGACGGCTATCGACAGGTAGGGCACGAATGGGAGTGGTTTTCCGCAATGCATTTCGGATCCGCCTCATTTTTAACCGCTTGCATGGTTAACTGCATGCAGGCCAAGTGGCTTCAAACAGTCGCATCCAAATGTAGGTGTTGCACCCATACCGGAGGAACATTAATTAGGATACTTTCCCTGCGGATACGATGTCGACCGATGTGGGCTTCCATAATGGCATTCACCTCACGGACGCGTTGACGACCGTTGCCGAGTGTTACCATTTTTCGGAGCGGTCGCACGTACATATACTCAAAATAGCTAAGCATGCCCCCCGGTTTTAGCAAATTAAAATAGGCGGCGGTGATTGCCTCGACCACGGTGGTCGGAAAATTAATATGTGGGAGTCCGGAAATAATGAAGTCATATTTTTCATCCGGATTGAAATCCTGCAGCGGAAGTTCAAAAATCTCCGCCATCTCTTTGACCCTGCTCCAATGCGTTTCTTTAGTGAATCGCTGACGCAGGACATCAACAAAATTTTCGTTGAGTTCTACGAGGTGGTAGACATCGCCCGGTCGAAGTAGGCGGACAATATAATCGCTGAAAGGACCGGTCCCTGGCCCACATTCAAGGATGCGAATCGGCGCATCGCCCCGCTGCTGCACATAGCGGGTAATCGCTTTGGCCACAAAGCGGCTACTTGGCATAAGTGAACCGGTAGTTTCAAAGCGGGTGCCAAACTGTTTGACAAATGTCGCCTGTTGTTTAAGTGTCTGTAGCATGGCTCAGCATGGCTCGACAGATCGGTTTGTGAGGAAGGTAGGCATTGATTGCCATCACCGGAGATCGTATCCGGCCTTATCTGTGAAGTAAAGATGAAGCGAAATTTTTAACGCGGTTTTCGCGAAGGTGCAGCCTACAGAGTCACTCTCTTCCGTGGTAATCTAGAGCAGCAGAGGAGTCGCAGGGCGCGATTCATTAGAAAGGGCGGTCTTTATCCTGGAGGGCTACGGTGCCGAAAAAGACGATTGCGGATGTTTCTTTGTCAGGAAAAAAAGTTTTGGTGCGCGTCGACTTTAATGTGCCGCTCGATAACGCACAGCACATTACTGACGATCGACGGATTCGAATGGCGCTGCCCACGATCGAAAAAATTCTAGCTGGCGGTGGACGTGCAATCTTGATGAGTCACCTGGGACGACCGAAGGGAGAGGGTGTTGAGCCGAACCTCAGCTTGCGTCCTGCGGCCGAACGATTGGGTGAACTTCTTGGTCAGCCGGTCGCCTTTGCGACCGACACAGCGGGCGACGATGCCCGGGAAAAGGTGGCCAGCGGATCCAATGTAGTGGTCTTGGAGAATCTCCGTTTCCAGGCAGGAGAAAAAAAAGGAGACGCGGCGTTTGCAGACGGACTTGCCGGTCTCGCAGATATATATTGCAACGATGCTTTCGGGACGTGCCATCGAACGGATGCATCCATGGTGGCGGTTCCCGCAGCGATGGAGGGAAAGCCCCGCGTGGTTGGATTTTTGGTGGCCCGCGAGATCGAATATTTAGATGACGTGATCGCCCGACCTCAGCATCCCTTCATCGCGATTCTCGGCGGCGCAAAAGTATCAGACAAAATCGGTGTGATTAAAAATTTATTGGGAATTTGCGATCACGTGGTAATCGGCGGAGCAATGGCCTACACATTTGCACTGGCACAAGGGGGGCAAGTAGGTGACAGCCTGGTCGAGCCTGACAAAGTCGACTTAGCGCAGGATCTTTTAAAACTGGGCGGTGAAAAACTTGTGCTGCCGTTCGACACGCACTGTGGTGATGCATTCGCCCCCGATTGCAACAAGCAAGTGGTTCCGGCAGGAAAAATACCAGAAGGGTTTATGGGCCTTGATATCGGGCCGCGAACCGCAAGCCACTATGCGGATTTGGTTACCCACGCCAAGACTATTGTCTGGAATGGACCGATGGGTGTATTTGAAATGCCACCTTTTGATGCTGGTACGCGGGCGGTTGCCGAATCGATTGCAGCCAGCGACGCGGTAAGCATTATCGGGGGTGGAGACAGTGCAGCCGCGATTGAGCAGTTTGGTTTCGCCGATCAAGTTTCTCATGTAAGCACCGGAGGGGGTGCCAGTCTGGCCATGCTTGAAGGGAAAAACTTTGCTGCTGTTGAATTGCTCGACCGGGTCGACTAACGAGGCCGGGTTAGAGGGAAAAGATTTGGTGTAATTAGGGTTAAAAATTGTTGTTTTGACACTTCCCACCGGCCCCCACTCTGTCGGATTTCAAGCGACGGCGTTATGCTGGTAGTACGTTAACACATTCCTCCAAGCGGCGCTTCTCGCCGAAAAAGAAGTACACATCATGCAATCGTCTTCTGCTGCTGAACCGGTCAACTTTTCAACTACAACTTTCGAGGTTGGCGGTCGAGAATATCTTCCACCGCCGTCTTCGATCGCGGTCCTGTGCATCGACGGTTGTGGTTGCGAATACCTGGACGTCACGATGGCTCGCGGCCGCATGCCGAACGTTACTTCAATGGTTGCTCAGGGATATCGCGGTTTGGTGCGGGCGGCACTGCCGACCTTTACCAACGTGAACAATGCGGCGATCGCTACCGGACTCCCGCCGAGCGAAACTGGGATCAGCGGCAACTTCTTCCTTAATCCGGAAACCGGTGAGGAGGTGATGATGAATTCCAAAGATTTTCTGCGGGCTGAAACTATCTTTTCGGCTGCTGCCAAAGCAGGTCGGAAGATTGGAATTGTGACCGCCAAAGAAAAGTTGCGAGATCTTCTTTCGGCAGGGCTTGAGATTGGCGTTCAGGGCGGGGCAATTGCATTCTCAAGTGAAAAAGCAGACCAGGCAAAGTTTGCTACGCATGGGATTGAGAATGTGGAATCGGTAGTTGGTGAAAAGACGCCAAAAATTTATAGCGCGGAGGCGAGCCTATTTGCCCTGCGGGCCGGGGTGGCACTGCTGGAGCAACAGCGGGCCGACTTTCTCTATCTTTCGCTGACCGACTATATGCAACACAAGTATCCGCCTGAGGCAAAAGAATCACTTGCCTTTTACGAGGATATGGATCGCGAAATCGGCCGGTTACTCGAACTTGGTGCGGTGGTTGGTGCGACGGCCGACCATGGAATGAATGCCAAGTGCAATGCCGATGGTGATGTGAATGTTCTCTATCTGGAAACAGAACTCAATAAAACATTTGGAGCAGGGCATCGGGTGATCTGTCCGATTACCGATCCTTATGTGGTGCATCATGGCGCATTGGGATCCTTGGTTATGGTGCACCTAGCGCCAGAAAGTGACGCGGACGCAATCGCTCGTTGGATTCTTGCTCAGCAAGGCGTGACCGAGGTGTTTGATCGCAATACGGCTGCCGCCAAGTGCGAATTACCGCCTGAGCGGATTGGGGATCTGGTAGTGCTGGCTGGACGCGATTATGTCATTGGTCGAACACCAGAAGACCATGATCTCTCACAGCTTGGCGGCATGTTGCGTTCACATGGCGGCCGATATGAAGAGATGGTTCCCATGCTTCTTTCGGAACCGCTCAACGATGCCTTTTATGCGAAGGCGGCCGGCGATCCGCGGAATTTTGATATTTTTCAGTTCACATGCAATGGAGTTCAGCGATGAGTGCGACTGCACCGACCGAGAGCGCTTTGGAATTACCGTGTTACGTGGCCGGCGAACCGGTTCTTGGCAACAGTAAACTGGAGGTTCATTACCCTTATACGGGTGAAGTATCGGGTGTGGTGCCTATGCTGGGCCGTGCAGAACTCGATGCGTCGATTGATGCCGCGCTGAATTACAAAACAAAACTCACGCGTTATCAACGTTACGAAATTTTAGAGCGTGCACGAACCTTGCTTTCCGAGCGAGCTGATGAATTTGCCCATTTGATACGGAGTGAAGCGGGACTCTGCATGCGAGAGACCCACTATGAGGTGGGTCGCGCACAGGACGTGCTGCAGTTTGCAGCCATGGAATCGCTCAAAGATGATGGCCAAATTTTTTCCTGCGATGTTTCCCCGCAAGGTAAAGCACGCAAAATTTTTACGATTCGAGAACCACTCAATCTGGCAGCGGCTATCACGCCGTTCAATCATCCACTCAATCAGGTAGCGCACAAACTCGCTCCGGCAATTGCTGCTGGTGTGCCGGTTGTGCTGAAGCCCTCGAATAAAACCCCGTTGACGGCGATTCGCTTTGCGGAATTGCTCTACGAAGCGGGGCTGCCGGGCCCAATGCTCAGTGTATTGTTAGGATCGGTGGATGGCCTGATTGAGCCAATGGTGGCCGATGACCGGGTCGATCTGGTGACTTTTACGGGCAGCACACATGTGGGAAAGCAGTTGCCGAAAGTGGCGGGCTATAAAAAACTTTGTCTGGAACTCGGTGGCAATGCTCCGCTCATTATTTTGGATGATGCCAAAATGGATTTGGCTGTGACGCTCGCGGCCGAGGGTTGCTTCCGTAACTCCGGTCAACGCTGCACGGCTGTGAAGCGACTTTTGGTTCACGAGAATATTCTTCCCGAGTTTACTGAGCGATTTGTCGCAAAGGTCGCAGAGTATCCTGCGGGCGATCCGGCCGATGAGGCAACTCGAGTAGGGACGGTAATCGATGAACCGGCGGCAGTAGAGTTAGAAGATCGCGTCAAAGCGGCTGTCGCTCAGGGTGCCAAGGTGTTGGCGGGTGGAAAGCGTCAGGGAGCGCTTCTGGAACCGACCGTCATCGCTGACGTCCCGCGTGATGCGAAGATGGTGGTTGAGGAATCGTTCGGTCCACTTGCCCCCATTCTGGCTGTCCGCGATTTGAGCGATGCAATTGATTTGGCTAATAGCTCTCATTTCGGCCTCTCGAGCGGTATCGTTACAGAAAGCATGGATGCGGCGCTCACGGCGGTAAAGGGAATCAAAACCGGCACGGTAAACGTGAATCAGGTTCCCGGTTATCGCATCGAATGCTCGCCCTTTGGCGGAGTGAAAGATTCTGGGCTCGGCATCAAAGAGGGCGTGATTGAAGCGATCAAGTTCATGACCACAGTCAAAACCTTTTCGTTGCCCTGGTAGGCGGATCTGATATATGTCATCTGCTTCCTCTCGTCAGGCCCGACCGGTACTGTTTCGAACCGATGCGGAATTGGAGATGGGCGGCAGCGTGCTGCCGGAACTCGAGCAACTCTGTGAGGTCCGAACCGCTTCCAGCGATGCGGAAGAGACGCTGGTGCGAGAAGTCGGCCAAGCCGAATTTATTTATACCTGCTACGCGCCGATTTCGGCCAAGGTAATCGAGGCGGCTTCATCGCTGCGGGGAATCGTAAAATATGGCGTTGGTGTCGACAGCATCGACCTGGAGGCAGCATCAGCGCGTGGAATTCCGGTGGTGCACGCCCCCGATTATGGCACAGAGACCGTGGCCGATCAGGCCTTCGCTCTATTGATCGCTGTGGCGCGGCAAACGCCTCGGGTCGACCGCGATCTGAAGTCGGCCGGGTGGCTCTGGCCGGAAAAAAAATATGAAGGCGTTGATCTTGCAGAAAAAACAATCGGGATCATTGGTTTCGGTCGAATCGGTCGGGCAATGGCACGCCGTGCAGGCGGTTTTGCCATGCGACGGCTGATCTACGATCCGTATGTCACTCCTGTCGAGCGCGTTGAATCGCTCGAGTTTGTCTCCCTCGAGCGGGTAATTCAGGAAGCCGATTTTCTTTCGTTGCACTGTGTGCTGACCGACGAGACGCGGGGCATTATTGGCGAAGCACAGCTAAAGCAGATGAAGTCGACCGCGATTATCGTCAACGTCTCACGTGGTCCCTTGATTGATGAAGCGGCACTGATCGAAGCGCTCGAAAGGGGCCAGATTGCTGGAGCGGGCCTTGATGTTTTCACCAAAGAACCGCTGTCGGCGGGTCACCCACTCTTTCACTTCGATAATGTGGTGCTTGCTCCTCATTTTGCATTTTATTCGCGTGAAGCATATGCCAGGCTCGAGCAGGATTGCCTGAAAAAAATTCGGGCACTCGTTGAAGGAAAGTTACCGAACCATGTGAAAAATTTGAATCAGTTAAGAGCCGCATCGAGTCAGGAGATGCGTGTTCTAGAAAAAGAAGATCCAGAATATCAGCCCGATGTAAGCGAGGGGGATATGAATCTCTCTCCGCACCGGGAGAAGTGGCAACAGCAACTGGGAAAGGAAAATCGGTCGCTACTAAAGCGCGATAGTCAGGCCTTTATCCATCAAGCACTTTCGACGCCATGCTTGAGCGGACTCGCCGAGAGTGACGGAATCTATCTCTACGACCTTGATGGTCGGAGGTGGATGGACTTTCACGGCAATAGTGCCCACCAGATCGGCTACGGGCATCCGCATGTGAAAGCGGCGATCCATGAGGTATTGGAGCAGCTACCCTTCTCGCCGCGACGCTATACTAACGAACCGGCAGTTCGCCTTGCGGAACGATTGATTGAAATTGCGCCCGATGGGCTTAATAAAGTTCTCTTCGCACCGGGAGGTGCTGAAGCGGTGGGCATTGCCATGAAATTGGCCCGTTATGCAACCGGGCGGCATAAAACAATTTCGATGTGGGATGCCTTTCATGGTGCGACGCTTGAAACGATTTCAATCGGAGGAGAAACACATTTTCGCGAGGGTCTCGGACCTCTTCTTCCCGGCGCGCTGCATGTGCCTTGGCCCCGGCGGGTCGAGGATTGTGGTGCGATCGAATCGTTGCTGGCCGAGCACGGTGACGTTGGAGCGGTGATTGCCGAACCGATTCGCTGCACCACCCTGGAAGCCCCCCCCGCAGCGTATTGGCAAGAGGTTCGAAGGCTTTGCGACCGTTATGGAGTGCTGCTCGTATTCGATGAAATACCGATCGCACTCGGTCGAACGGGAAGCTGGTTTTATTGTGAGCAGATCGAGGTGACTCCGGATATCCTGGTGCTCGGCAAGGGACTTGGTGGTGGGCTATTCCCGCTGGCCGCCGTGATCGCTCGCCACGAATATTGCGATGTGGCACAACGTTCGGTGGGACACTATACCCATGAAAAGAGTCCAGTCGCCGCTGCTGCCGGGTTGGCAACTCTCGAAGTGATCGAGCAAGAAAACTTGCTTGCCGCGGCCCGCACTTCCGGCAATCGCTTGAAAGAGCAATTGCAAGCCTTTGCCGCCAGTCAGCCTTTGATTCGTGATGTCCGTAATTTTGGTTTGGCTGTCGCCGTCGAGATGCATACCGAGTCACCCGGCACGAGTGATACAGCGGAACGCGTTCTGTTTGAATGTTTGCGAAATGGCCTTAGTTTCAAAGTTTCAGCCGGTCGTGTCCTCACACTTACCCCACCCCTCACGATCACAGCGGATCAGCTTGACGAAGCGGCACGAATCGTGAAACAATCGATTCTCACGATTGCCGAACAACTGCAAACAAGCAACGTGCAGGACGCTGTCGCCGCGCCCTAAATCCGCACGCCATGAACGAAGCGAACCGAACAAGATTTTAAATAGTTGATTATGGAGAATGACGGAATGGATCATTTAGCTCAAGATAAGCCCCTTTTTACACCCGGACCGCTGACCACGAGTTTGACGGTCAAACAGGCAATGCTCCGCGATCTTGGGTCCCGCGATGTGGAATTCATCACTGCAGTCCGTGAATTGCGTGACGAACTTCTGAGTGTTGCCGGGGTTTCCCAGGAGGCAGGATACGAGGCGATCATCATGCAGGGCAGCGGCACCTTCAGTGTCGAGGCGGTGATTGCCTCAACCATGCCTCCCCGTGGCAAGCTGCTTGTTGTCGTGAACGGGGCCTACGGGGATCGAA
>JAYYJN010000024.1:0-10184 GCA_036146215.1 Planctomycetota bacterium | reverse complement strand
CTTCTCGTGCG
Organism: Planctomycetota bacterium; assembly: GCA_036146215.1. GTDB lineage: Bacteria > Planctomycetota > Planctomycetia > Pirellulales > UBA7805 > UBA7805. The sequence continues at coordinate 10,173 of JAYYJN010000024.1, read as the reverse complement.
GAGCGGACAACTGACAAAGCGGGGCCTGACTCCTGCACAGGAAAATGATATTCACTTCGGCTGGGAACTAGCCAAAGAAATGGGACGACTCGATGTCGGGCAATCGGTTGTCGTGAAAGGGCAAGCAGTGCTAGCAGTTGAAGCAATCGAGGGGACCGATCAATGCATCCGCCGCGCTGGATCACTCTGCCCGAGCGGAGAATTCACAGTCGTAAAAGTGGCAAAACCTAATCAGGATATGCGTTTCGACGTGCCCACAATTGGCCTTGGTACAGTCCGATCGTTACATGAAGCGGGCGGAAGGGTTTTGGCAATCGAGGCAAAAAAAACAATTATCGTGGGGCAAGATGAATTAATCGCGTTTGCGGATCGGCACAAATTGGTTATCGTGTCCTTCAGTCGTCCGGAGACTGAGTCGATTGCTGCCTGAGACGTGCAATAGATCCAAGTACCCGGAGGCCGGTTGTACTCGCAAGGGGGAGGTTGAAGAAGAGCTCAGCGACAACGTCTTACCCGCAACATCAAGTTGTCGTTGTGTCCCGCACTCTTGCATAAAAGACGGTGGCTTGACCTCTCGCAAATCAAGCTACCATCGTTCAGTGTGCATCGGTCTCCGGGTTTTTTTGTTTTACCGCACCGACATGCTCCTGTTATTCTTGATCCGTCTCCTCGTTCCGGATTCGCGATCTGCTTTCTCCCGGGTCACAGAGTTGATCAAATGCGATCCACAAACTTCGAGCGTAACGGAAAAAACAAAGTGGAAAAAGAACACAGAAGGCCATGGCCGCCCAGAAGATCACGTTTGCCGGCAGCTTCAAGCCGAAGACCAATAGCGGGTAGCCGACCGTCACCACTAGTGCAGTGAGTCCATAGTTAAAATAGATTGCCCCGAGAAAGTAGCCCGATTCACGTTCGTAAACCAAACCGCAAAAGACGCAATGACGAAACATTTTGGAAAACGCGTAATAGATCCGTCCCTTTCCACATTGCGGACAGCGCAGGCGAATCGATCGCAAAAGATAAGTCCAAAATCGCAAAGCACCCTCCGCAGCGTTTCGATTGGGATCAGCGTCGACCCCGTCCTCCCGGTCGCACGATAGGCCTATTAGAATAGCACACTCGTGCGCGAGTGCGGACGCACCACATCGGAGAGGGAGATTTTTCAATGCGACTACAAATATTTTGGCCTGTGATTGTGCTGACAATTTATTTTTTCACTTGGTCAGTCGCATGCCCGGCCAAGGAGAAGCGAAGCAGTGGGCGGACCCACTACATGGGACGAGAAATCGCCGTCACGATGCATTATACGGGCGCACCCTGGTTGGTTCGGGAATCGCGTGAGCGGGAAGAGGAATGCAGCACACTACTCAAGGCGTTGAATCTCAAACCGGACGATGTTGTGTGTGACTTAGGATGTGGCAACGGATTCTATGCCCTTAAAATCGCGAAGCAGGTCCCCCAAGGAAAAGTGATCGGTGTGGATATACAGCCTCAAATGTTGAGGATGCTCCGAGAGAGAGCACGCATTTCGAGAGTGAAGAACATTGAACTGGTGCTGGGAACACTCAGTGATCCTAAGCTTCCACCTGACCAGGTCGATCTCGTATTTTGCGTCGATGCGTATCACGAGTTTTCGCACCCTGAAAAAATGCTTCGGGCAATTCGCAAATCGCTCACGAAAAATGGTCGTTTAGCACTGGTCGAATTCCGTGCGGAAGATCCGGGCGTGCCGATCAAACCGCTCCACAAAATGAGTAAGCAGCAGATTCTTAAGGAGCTAATTCCGAACGGATTTAAATTGGTGGGTCAGTTCGACGCCCTGCCCTGGCAGCATGTGATGTTCTTTGGTCGCGACGAAAGCTGGGAACCACCTGGAAAGAAATGACTCGCGTCTATGCTTATCCACATTTTGTTGTTGCTCGGCGGTTGCGTGCTCCTATACGCGGGAGCCACCTGGCTCGTACGCGGTGCCTCGGAATTGGCCACCGCCCTGAACATCCCCAAGTCGATCGTCGGTCTGCTGCTGGTGGCCTTCGGCACGAGCGCCCCGGAACTTATCGTAAATTTGATCGCCGCCTATGACGGCGAGACCAGCTTCGCGCTGGCCAACGTTTCGGGCAGTAATCTCACCAATCTTCTGGTCGGCTTTGGACTATGTGGAGTGCTTGGCGGATTAATCATCTCCTGGCGAACTTTCTTCCTTGATCTCTGGGCGCTGGTTTTATCAGCAACCATTCCAATTGCCATTCTACTCTGGCACGGGCATATGCCGATCGTGGCGATCGTTCCCTTACTAGTTGGCGTCCTGGCCTATATCTGGACGATTCGCAGGCGTTTTCAGGAACATGTGCCAGCGGAGATCGATCCGAATCACCTGCATCCGCTGCTTAGCAGTCTGCTCTTCCTTCTCGGTGCTGGAGTACTTTATGGGGGAGGTCACCTAGTCCTGACCGGGGCGATTGCCATCGCTGAAAATTTAAAAATCGAAGCGTCACTGATCGGTCTGACGCTCGTCGCCGCCGGAACGTCGATACCCGACGCCGTGGCCAGCATTGTGGCGGCCCGAAGGGGTGAACACGATATTGCAGTTGGCAACTTGCTGGGTAGTAACATCGCAAATATCCTGGTAGTGCTTTCCGGCACGCTGCTCGTTGCCTGGACCGGGGCCGATACAATTCTTTTGGAAGCCGACGAGTGGACGAAGACGGATTACACTGCAGTGTTGGTCGCATCGGTGGGATTCTTCGGGACCGCATTACGCTGGGGACGTATCGGCCGAGTCGGCGGCATACTGATGATCGCTTGCTTTTGCCTCTACATGGGGCTGCGGGTTTACTGGTCTTTGTAGCAATCTTTTACGCATTCACCATGGAATCAGTGCACACCATTCGCCTAAGAGAGCCATGGGAGCAGTGGCAGAGTCCCGAGGGCTTTATCCACCGGCGAAACTTCCATGCTCCGACAGGAATTACGCCCGAAAATACACTTTGGATCGTGATCCAATCACAAGAGACTCCTATTCGACTGGTCTGCAACGGTACCGACCTAGGCGAGGTGCACCGAGAGGCTTCTTTTGAAATTACCACGCTGCTCGCGGAAATGAATCATCTGGAAATCCGTTTTGCCCCAGACGATCCTCACCCACAGCGTGGTGCAGTATGCTTGGAGATACGCAGCACTAAAGATTAAATCAATTTTTGAATTGCACACGATGCCAAAAATAAATCCCCGCACATGCGCAGTTTGCGTTTCACTCCTAATTACCGCAGCTACCGCGAGCGGTGAGCAGGCAGGAAAATCGCATAGTGTAACTGCGAATCGGCTTTCGCCGGAAGAACTCGAGGCGGGCTGGATTCTGCTCTTCGACGGAGAGACCCTATTCGGCTGGAAGAAGGCCAGTAAAACCGAATGGAACGCCGTCGATGGGGAAATTCGTGCCGACAGCGGTGAGGTAGGACTACTCCACACGACCACTCAATTTGCAGATTTTGAATTGATGTGTGAATTCAAAGCTGGACCGGATACTAATAGCGGGATTTTTCTGCGAACAAGTCCACGGCCCGAGAGCCCGACACGTGGTTGTTATGAACTAAATATTGCCGGGCCGAAAAGGAGTCCGTTCCCCACTGGAAGTCTTGTCGGCAGGAAACAGGGAGCGTTTTCGTGTGCCGACAATCAGTGGCACACTTATCACGTGGTTGCCCAGGGGGGGAATTTTTCAATTCGGCTCGATGGCAAAACGGTCCTTGAATGGAAAGATGTCCGGCCGCTGGGTCGTGGATTTATCGGGTTACAGCATAATGAGGGCTCCGTCGCCTTCCGTAACATCAAACTGAAGCCGTTGGGGCTTGATCCAATGCTCAATGGAAAAGATCTCTCGGGCTGGAGAGTATTTCCTGGAAAAGAGAGCCGCTTTTCAATCAATGAGACAGGAGAACTTCAGATTTTATCGGGTCCCGGCCAATTGGAGACGGACCGCACCTTTGGCGACTTCGTGCTACAAACAGACATCTTTGTTGATGGTGAGGCATTGAATTCCGGAATTTTTTTCCGGAGTATCCCAGGAGATTTTTCCAACGGATATGAAAGTCAGATCCACAATGGTTTTGAAAACGGCGATCGGAATCAGCCAAGCAACTCGGGCACGGGTGGAATTTTCCGTCGTCAACAGGCTCGGCGTGTGCCGGCCGATGACCGCGTCTGGTTCACCAAAACAATTATCTGTGAAGGCCCGCACATGGCCGTGTGGGTCAATGGAGTGCAGGTGACCGACTGGACCGACCGTCGAGAACCCGATCCCAATCCTCGCCGTGGCCTTCGCCTTACACCGGGCACGATTATCCTTCAGGGCCACGATCCTACCACGAATCTACGCTTTCGTAACATGCGGATCGGCGAAATGCCGCGAAGGCGATAGCAGAATTCACATCGTTTCCCCGCATGAAAAAAATGGGGCAGGCGGTTACAATATAGCCGGAGGAAAACGAAACGCGTGGTTGGTTTTTTGGTCCCACTCAATCCTCCCCCCACCGCGTCCGTAGCCTCGCAAAGCGCGACACTTTTGAACTTCTCGCACGTGGAGAATCGATTCATGCTCTCTGATTATCATTTGGCACCCCTCGTTTTGCACCGACCGCGTCGCCGATCAATCATCTTTCTATTGATGGTCCTGTTCGGTTGGGATCCTGCAGTCGGTCTCGGCAATAAGCAAGAGACTGAATTCACTCCGCCCCAGATGCAGATTCCAGACGATTACGAGATTGAACTGGTCGCTGGTCCCCCCCTGGTCAAGCATCCGATGCTCGCCGCATTTGACGATCGCGGTCGCCTGTTTGTGGCTGAGACCGATGGTGCGAATTTGCGAAAGGAAGAATTACTCGAGACTCGGAATCGATTCATTCGCATGCTTGAAGATACGGATGATGATGGGAAATTTGATAAAAGCACGATTTTTGCAGATAACATGGTTATGCCAGAAGGAGCCCTGTGGCACGACGGCGCGCTGTATGTGATCTCAGCACCATATCTCTGGCGGTTGGAAGATACAGACGATGACGGGGTTGCCGACAAACGAGAAAAGCTGGTCGGTAAGTTCGACTTCAACGGAAATCCGAACCTCACGGGGCCGTATCTCGGTCCTTGTGGAAGAATTTATTTTACGGGGGGTGCTTTTGGCTACGACCTCGAAGATGCAGGGGGTCGCAAGCTGGGGGCTAGTTCGGCGGCTGGTGTTTTTTCCTGCAAGGCAGATGGAACCGATCTGCAAATTTTTGGTCAAGGTACCATTAATCCCGTGGAGGTGATGTTCACGCCCGCGGGCGAGTTATTTACCACCGTTGCGATCTTTGACAATGAAGGCGGGCGACACGACGCGTTAATGCATTGGGTCGATGGATGCCTCTCCAAACAGGTGTGGGGCAAGCCGCTTCTACCACAAACGGGACATCCGCTTCCGGCCGTCTGCCGATGGGGACAAGTTGCACCTGCGGGTTTGATGCGGTATCGCGGTGCGGCACTCTCGGATGAGTATAAAAATAATATATTTGCATGTCAGTTTGACACGCATCAGGTGATGCGTGTCGAGTTGGAGCGGAACGGATCCTCTTTTTTACCGACACGTGACGAGCCCTGGCTCAAAAGCAGTGAGATCGACTTTCATCCAACCGATATTTTTGAGGATGCCGATGGCAGTCTTTTAATGATTGATACTGGGGGTTGGCTCTATTACGGTTGTCCGACCTCCAAGATTGCCAAGCCAAATATCTATGGCGCGATCTATCGCTTGCGACAGAAGGGAATGAAGAAAATTGACGATCCTCGCGGTAATCAGCTCGACTGGGAGCAGACACCAAGCCAGGAGATGGTCGCTTGGCTTGATGATCCGCGTCCGGCTGTCCGCGATCGGGCAATCGATACGCTTGCCCGCCGATTGGATGAGGCGGTGGATGCGTTGACTGAAGTGGTGGACTCGAGTGAAAAAAATCTGACGACAGTTCAAAAACGTAGAAATGCGGTCTGGACTCTCTCCCGGATTGGCAACGATGCAGCGCGGGATACGCTTCGCACTGCCTTAAGCGATCCGGATGCCACCGTACGACAAGCAGCGGTTCGTAGCCTCGGAATCCTCGCCGACCGTCCGGCGGTACTAAAACTATGCCAGCTACTCGAAAATGATACACCCCCAGTGCGGCGGGCTGCGGCAACGGCGTTGGGGAAAATGACACAACAGGATGCTGGAGCTACCTCCGCAACGGTCGCTGCTTTACTCCAGGGGATCGCGCGAGAGGATAACGACGACTATCTTCTCCACGCACAGACCTACGCGCTCATCCAGTTGGGGAATCCCACCGCGACGATGAAAGGTTTGGCAAGCGACAACCCGCGTGTCCAGAAGGCAGCTTTAATCGCCCTAAATCAGATGCCAGATAGCCCCTTGGATCACAAAGATGTCATTATGCTGCTCGACACTACCGATCCGGTGCTCCGAACATCGGCAATCGAGGTTATTACCCAACACAAAGAGTGGGCCGAAAAAATTGCAGAAGTTGTTGCAGGTTGGCTTGCTGAGCCGAATCTCGATCAAGGAGACCGCGACCTGGCAAAAGCGGTACTGACTACCTTCGCTGGAGACTCGGACATTCAGCCGCTCATGGCATCTGCCCTGGAAGCGGAGGCAACGTCGAAGGAAACCAAAATGTTGATCCTCGATGCATTGGGCGAGAGCAATTTGGAAGCCATGCCGGACACGTTTGTAACGGCTATGCGAAAATTAATCGCAACCGAGGATGCAGAGGCGTTACAACGGGTCGTCACCTGCGTTGCTATGAAAGACACCGATAAAATGGACGATGCCCTGCGGACGATTTGTCAGTCGGATCGTTTTGAGGATCCTCTGCGTGTTGCGGCATTAGCCATTATTGCACGTCATGGAGGCGGATTGAGTGAAACCGAATTTGGTCTCCTGGTCGACCAGTTCGATGAGGAGGTGATTCCTCTCGATCGGATCCGGGCTGCGACCGCACTTGCCACCGCCGGACTAACGAGGGAGCAGACATTGCAGGTTGCGGATCTGCTAGGAAGCGTGGGTCCGCTTGAATTGCCAGTGCTTTTGCAGCGGTTCGAACGCGATTCAGCCCCGGTGGTGGTAAATGTGGACGTGCAACCGGCAAAGGCCAAGCTGCACCGCGGCGTGGCTGCATACCAAGAAGAACCCCAGGAGCATCTCGCGGTCTGGAACGGTTGGGATCCACTCAGCGGCAAGGGCTTTCTCTATCTGCGGACCAGCGATGGCGCCTATAGCGGACTCTCCCTCAGTCCGGTTGAAGGAGCCGATTTGCGACCGTACAACATCAACCGTTTTGATCGATTGATGGGAGATTTTGTCTACAACGGACTCGAGGAAGGCGGCGGTGACCATCAATCTTTTGAAAATCACTTCACCATCAGTGGATTCAAACCGGAGTTGAAATACGACATTTTTTACTATGGATCTGCCTATCCGAAACCGAATGCGCGAGGCGCTGAAGTCACGCTCACCGGTGGAAGTGGATCAGAGACGCGTGAAATTCGCGGCCTGCGACCTGAAAACAAACATTATAAAGAAGGCATCACGCACACTAAATTTGAGGGGGTCATGCCGCGTGAAGATGGAACGATTGATATTTCTTGGAAAAGCTTCCGTGAAGACAAGGAAGGAAATTTTGGAATTTTTAACGGACTCACAATTGTGGCTCCAGCAGATGCCGAGGGACGTGATCCGGAGATAGCCCACCGCATGCTCGATGGAATGGGCCAATCGACAGCATTGAGCAGCCTTCAACCGGAGAGGATTGAAAAATTAATCACGCGGTTTACCAAATCGGTTATCGAGAAAGGAGAGCCTCTTGTTGAAAAATTGAGAGTTAGTAATGAAGATCAGGCAAAGCATCTGGCCGAATTAATGCCTCATATCGGTAACGGAGATCCTCAGCGTGGAAAAGAAGTCTTTTTTGGAAATAAAGCGGCCTGCCATACGTGTCATCGGGCACACGGCAAAGGCGGAGAGGTAGGGCCTGAACTTACGTTGATCGGCCGCATCCGTACCGATCGTGATTTGACTGAATCGATCGTCTATCCCAGTTCCACTATTGCCAACGGCTATACCACCTTCTCGATCATTACCGGTTCAGGTCGAGTGTTGGATGGGATCATCCATCGGGAAACTTCTGATGCGATCCATCTTAGGATGGCTGATAAGCCGGAAGAAAAGATTGCTCGAGAGGACATTGAAGAGATGATCGCGCTACCGACTTCTGTCATGCCGAAGGGACTCGAGAAAACGATTACCCGCAGCGAATTGAGCGATCTGATCGCATATCTCAGAACGCTGAAATAATTACTGCCCTTTACAGTTCTGCTCCCGTGCCGCGGAGTTCTCGCGGCAACGGGAAGGTGACCTCTTCAGTGCGGATGTTCCGCTCATCAATTATCGCACCGAATGTTTGTTTCAGGTATCGACACACGTCCTGAACGAGAGACTCTGGTGCACTGGCACCAGCGGTAATCAACACCGTATTGACGTCTTCGAACCAGTCATCTTGGATATCGTGAACACCGTCGAGTAGTTTAGAGGGCGTTTTGCACTCGCGACCGATGTCGGTCAGTCGCTGACTGTTCGAACTGTTCTGGCTTCCAATCACCAATACAAAGTCGGCCTCATCAGCAAGAATGCGTACCGCTTCCTGTCTGTTCTGGGTCGCGTAGCAGATGTCATCTTTCGGAGGACCCTGAATATCTGGAAACCGTTCGCGAAGACGTGAAATTACCCGATTCGCATCATCAACCGAAAGCGTTGTCTGTGTCAGGTACGCCAGATTTCCCGGGTCAGCTACTTGCAAGCGATCGACATCTTCCGGTGTTTCAACCAAAATGATTGCCTCGGGAGCCTCACCCATCGTGCCAATTACTTCATCGTGTCCCTCATGGCCGATCAGAATAATTGTGCGTCCCTGTTTGGCGTAACGGATCGCTTCCAGGTGTACCTTGGTCACCAGGGGGCAGGTGGCATCGATAGCCCGTAATTCCCGCAACTTCGCCTGATCTCGTATTTCGGGCGATACGCCGTGGGCCGAAAAGAGCAACGTCGCACCCTGGGGAACCGTCGAAAGATCTTCAACAAAGTTGACGCCCTCTGATTCAAATTGCTCGACAACGAATTTGTTATGCACGATTTCGTGATACACAAAGATCGGTGGCGGAAAAGCCTCAATTGCCATCCGCAGACTATCGATTGCCATTTCCACACCTGCGCAAAAACCGCGGGGTGCAGCCAGAATGATTTTCATGTCTATTTCTCAACACTTTAGCAACGACACGATGTCTGTAACCAAACCGTTCCGTTATCATAATCCAATCCGAATCGAGGTACCATTGCTTTGCCACCGAAGGGGCAATCTTGCATGGTGTCAGCCCGAGGGTTTTCGAGGCGATTTGACGGATAACCATCGGCAGATCACGCCCCTGAGAAAATCGGCAAGCGCGTCAGCAGCTGAGAGTGCCGCCTGTTGGTCGCGATACCAGTCGCGAGCAGTCCCCGGGCGACGGAATGTTCCGCCGATTAATGCGCCAATTCGACCAGGAAAAGAGGGCTGCGCACCGGAGTGGAGAAGCTCTACAACGGTCTGATCCTCCAACTGCTGCCGTACGACCCGAATGACAAGACAAGGTGTGTCTGATGTCGCACAGGCGGCGGCAATCCCCATCGACGTCGTATCTGCCACATCCGCCTTGTATCTGGTTGCTACGTCTATTCGTGCATCTTTGCTCTCAGGGATCTGGCTGCATGTGTATACGCAACCCACGGTAAAAACATCATTTTGGAATGCGGTCGATCGCACGTCGATATTCAATTTCTGTCCGTTTTCATCGATTACTTGCGAGGCCACAAGCAACGAATCTTGGTGCAGATCTGCGCGAAGGGCCACCGAAAAACCTGCGGCAATAACCCATCGAGGCTTATGTGCTCGAATCAATTCCTTGGTTGCCCCGGCTGCGGCTACTGCATCACCCGATACTTGGGCGACTAATATGCGACGTTCCGCTAGATTACCGCGATACAACTGGAAGTTTTTAGTATGAATGCGAATGACTTCGGTGAGACAATCAAGCAGTGAGCCGGTTTGGGCTTTTTCCCCA
>JAYYJN010000023.1:0-5670 GCA_036146215.1 Planctomycetota bacterium | reverse complement strand
ATCGCTTCGGTAAAAAGTCGGACGTCTTCATCGGTGAGTGGCTTGGCTCGCCATTGATTATTGTTTTTTGTGAAAATCTGCACACAGTCGCAACCTTCCTCTGCCGCGATTTCAACCGCCTTGTAATATCCCCCTGCAATGGACATGTGGGCGCCTAAAATTGCCATGGTCTTATCAAGCCTTGTTGATTCTGAAGGTGCTAGCTTTGGTGTTTTTTACCGATTGCCGGAAAATCCTTGTCGGATTAATTCAGAGCGGTACAATGCGAGGGTGGCGGGCGATGGCGGATGGCATTCATTCGACAGAAACACCTATAGCAGGAGAATCAGCGGATGTGGGATCTCTATATTGGTGAGTGGATCGGAGTCGGAGTAATTACCCTCATTTCGCTTGTGATTGCAACGCGAGGACTCCTCAATTTTTGGACGATACAACATCGCCGCCGCGGACGCAAACGCTTTCGCCATCAGCGTGAGCGACTCGAGGCTCGTTTCTTCGATATCGCCTCGGCCACCGGCAAGCCGCGGGGCCTGCGTTGGGTCGATATCGATTTTGAAGATGCCGTTTGTTTCGCGGTGGATCGCGAGAAAAATCAGCTGCTGGCCCTGGTGGGTGTGACGATCGGGTTCGAGGCCGTCGAAGGGGGTGGCATGGAGGAGGTGGAAGCGGTCGGCAATTTGCGGGCAGCGACAGCGTTGTTTCACCTGGATGGCAAATGGTGGGACACCAATGGCCGCGTGTTGTTCAATCTTGAACCGGTCGAGGCCTTATCACGACTTGATGGAGTGATGGATCGAGTTGCCGATTAGCGGGTCGCTGCGTTTCTTCCTGCAGTGATCATCCAAGTTGGCCACATCTCTTCGGCCCATCCATTCCCCCGGTTGTTCGAATAGGATGTGCCGAGAACAGCGCTGATCATTTAATCCAGGGGATCTTAACCCCAGCGTTGTTCTACTTCTGATAAGTCAACAGTGTCCATTTTTACCAGCGGTGTCTTTCCATAAAAGGATGCCCACGCCGAAAAGGTGCTCCCGGGAGAGGCAATTATGAAATCCGTTTTTGCAAGTGCATAGAGATCCTCGATCAGGTGCCCCGTACCGGGATGCGCGCGGAGCCCATGGAAATCATCCGGAACATAAGTTCCGTCGGTGCAGATCAGAAACGAGATTTGCCGATCCGGAAATCGTTCTATGACGCGAAGCATGGCTGCCCGGTATGCGTCTACCGGATAATAATAACGGCCCTCATTGTACGTCTTAAAGTCTCCATGGCGCATATGAATGCCGACCACAAGGTCGGCGTTGCGGCGAATTTCAGCAATCAATAAATCAACCTGCTGCTGATGTCGTTCAATGGGTTGAAAGTGTGCTCGAATCGCATCTCCATGCTTGTGTAGTAAGCGATTTGATCGATAGTCCCACCCATTAATCAACAGCGGGCGACCGTGGCTAACAAGGTCTTGAAATTCTTGGCCCGATAAATCGAAATGCGTTCCATCTTTTAAACGAAAAAGTTGACAAGGGAATGAGCGCAGGCCAATGCACCAGAGCGTTTTTTCCATGCGGCGCGTCGCGCTTTCCGCGAGTCGCCGCTGCCAGATCGGGACCGATCGTCGGAATTTCGCGCGCTGCGGAAACCTGCACCAGAGATCATGGGCAGTTCCCTGGAAATAATTCGCATATTCGGCAAAGGTGGGATGCGCAAACCCCACACCATATTCCTGGGCTGCCGCAATCAAGTGCGAGGCCAACGTGAGACGGTTCCCTAGTTGCCCGTAGCGCCGCGCGATGATAATCATGCGATGACTCCAGATCAAAGCAAGTTGATCAAGCAAGCTGTGGATCGATCGATAGCGGCCAGCATTTTTATGCCAGGAGTTTTCGCAGCACCGTTTGCAGAATGCCGCCGTTCCGGTAGTAGTCCATCTCGACCGGCGTATCGATCCGCACCTTCGCCATGAATGTCTTCACTACGCCAGCCTCACCGGAGGCGGTCACCTGCACCTGACTGCCCGGTTGCAGTGAATCGTCGAGGTCGGCAATGTCAAACGTTTCTTCGCCGGTGAGTCCGAGGCTCTGCCAGGTCTCTCCGGGTGGGAATTCGAGCGGTAGCACGCCCATTCCAACCAGGTTACTGCGGTGGATCCGCTCGTAACTTGCGGCGATGACCGCCTTCACACCCAGCAGCATTGTTCCCTTGGCGGCCCAGTCGCGACTACTGCCGGTGCCATACTCGCTGCCGGCCAGCACGACCAGTGGCACATTCTGCTCACGGTATCGCATGGCCGCGTCATAAACACTCATCGTTTCGTTATCCGGAAGAAGCCGCGTCACGCCACCCTCGGTGCCTGGTGCCAACTGATTTCGAATGCGGATATTGGCAAAGGTGCCTCTGGTCATCACGCGGTCGTTGCCCCGGCGTGAGCCGTAGCTGTTAAAGTCACGCGGTGCGACGCCCTGCTCCTGCAGATACCGACCGGCAGGCGAGTCTGCTGCAATCGCCCCGGCCGGGGAAATGTGATCGGTGGTGACCGAGTCACCGAGCAACAGCAGCACTCGGGCTCCGGTGATCGACGCGATCGGCGCCGGCTCCGGTGGCAGGTCGACCAGGAAAGGAGGCTCCTGCACGTAGGTGCTCGCTTCATTCCAGGCAAACAACGATCCCCCGCCCTGCTCCATCGCGTTCCACTGAGGATTGGCAGAAAAAACGTCGGCATATTGGCTACGGAACATTTCAGGACTCACGCTTTGAAGCGCTGCATCAATCGATGCACCATCGGGCCAAATATCGGCCAGAAAAACCGCCTCTCCGTCGCTGCCTTCACCAAGCGGTTCGCTCGTCAGGTCGATTGAAGTCGACCCCGCCAAAGCATAAGCAACAACCAGTGGCGGGCTGGCCAAGTAATTGGCTTTGACCAGCGGGTTAACGCGGCCCTCAAAATTGCGATTGCCGCTCAGCACAGCCGAGGCAACCAGATCGCCCTCCTGTACCGCGGCGGCGACCGGTTCTGGGAGTGGCCCGCTGTTGCCGATGCAGGTGGTGCAGCCGTAGCCAACGGTATAGAACCCTATTTTTTCAAGCGACTCACTCAGCCCCGAAGCGTTCAAGTAATCCGTCACGACTCGGGAACCGGGCGCCAGGCTCGTCTTCACATAACTTGGGACCGATAAGCCGCGATCCACCGCATTCTGCGCGAGCAATCCTGCGGCAACCATCACACTCGGATTCGATGTGTTGGTGCAGCTCGTGATCGCGGCTATCACCACCGCACCATGCGTGATGTCGGTGGAATGCCCGTTGGAATCGACGTGTCCCTTTTGTTCAAGTTGCGGTTCCTCGAGTGCGAATCCGCGCTCGCTCACCGGAGCACGGAGCGCGGCCGCAAACGAATGCTTCATCGCATCCAGCGGCACTCGGTCCTGGGGCCGCTTGGGACCGGCCAACGATGGGGCCACCTCTCCCAGGTCAAAGGTCAACCGCCGCGTAAATTCAGGATCGGTGTCGCGATGACGGAATAGATGATTTTCTTTGGTATAGCGCTCGACCAGTTCGACCTGGGACGCGTCTCGACCGGTCAGCCGAAGGTAGGCAAGCGTCACCTCATCGATCGGGAAAAATCCCATTGTGGCCCCATATTCTGGTGCCATGTTTGCAATCGTCGCCCGGTCGGCTAGCGTCATGGTGGCGGCACCTTCACCGAAGAATTCGACGAACTTGCCCACCACTTTCTCGCGCCTCAGAATTTCAGTCACCGTCAGCACAAGATCGGTGGCGGTCGCTCCAGGTGGCAAGGTTCCCGTGAGCTCAAACCCAATCACTTCCGGCGTGAGCATGTAGATCGGTTGACCGAGCATCGCGGCTTCGGCTTCGATCCCCCCAACACCCCACCCCAGTACGCCGAGTCCGTTGATCATCGTCGTGTGACTATCGGTGCCGACCAATGAATCAGGAACGGCCACCTGGTGGTCACCATGCTGCCTGAGGAAGACACCACCGGCTAAATATTCCAGATTGACCTGGTGAACGATTCCGACCCCCGGAGGGACCGCGCGGAAATCATTAAAGGCACCCTGCGCCCAGTGTAAAAGTTCATACCTTTCACGATTTCTGGAAAATTCTAAGTCGACATTGATTTCCAACGCGTCGGGCGATGCAAAACGATCGACCTGCACACTGTGGTCGATCACCAGATCGGCGGGAATCAGCGGATTGATTTTGTTGGGGTCACCCCCGAGTCGCTGCATTGCACTCCGCATCGCTGCTAAATCAACAACGGCCGGCACACCGGTAAAATCCTGCAAGACGACCCGTGCAGGCAGAAAAGGAATTTCAACCGGGCTTCCCTTCGGAGACCAAGCGGCCAGGTTCTGAACGTCCTCTTCCCTGACCAACGTTCCGTCAAGATTTCGTAATACCGATTCGAGCAAAACTCGAATGGAATATGGCAAACGGTCGATTTGACACAGCCCAGCCTCTTCCAGGCGTGCAATTCTGTACAATCCGGCACTTCCTTGGCCGGTTTCGAATGAATCAAATGCGTTAAATGGATCGAGCGGTTTATGCATCGGTGGCCTTGCGGAGAAGTGGAACTGCCTGGCGACGGACTCCGAGCCACTAATTTTATCGCATGCACGCCCTGAGGACTACCGGTGCTTGGCCGCCGCGCCGGTCTGTTCGGTTTGATTGCCGCTCAGCTGTGGGATCGTTCCAGCCCGAATTGCAACTCCATCTGGGCGTCATCCTCGACCTCTGGATTGAGTTCTTTGAAGAAAAGCGAGGGTTGCACATCTCGGTTGTGCTGATATTTATCACTTGAGTATTCCAGGAAGTCTCCGATGATTTCATGATAGAAAATTTGGCAGATCGGAATGCCAGGGTAGATTCGCACCGGTTGCACGGCAAACATCTGCAACGTCCAGAAGCCGCAGAAACCGACGTCGCCGAAACCACCGGTCGCATTGATAAAAAGCCCCAGACGGGCGACGCTACTTCGGCCCTCAAGCATCGGCACTAAGTTATGCGTTTCAGTCCGCTCGACGGTTCGGGCCAGATATAATTGGTTCGGCTTGAGAACATATCCATCTTGCGGAATCGGTATTCGCCGTACCCGGTTCGCCTTCCGCATGTCGAGGACAACCTCTTCATACGTCATCAGTTCATCATGCAGCGTCAGATTGACACTGTTGGAGTTGAGCTGATTTGGGTTGTAAGGATCGATAATGATGTCGTCGTCGAGGCGACTTTCGATCTGTTGGCCGGAAAGAATCATGTCGTTTCCTCGCTACCAGTTGCTGCCAGGGGCAACACCCCCAATTATCAATCAGTCTACACCTACTTGCGGACAAAATTTCCTCATCCTGCAATTGTTGCAGTGCGGACTCGTTCGCGCCACGCAGACGCGGCGTCCATGCTGAATGCAGCGATGCGAAAAGTCGATCCACTCCTTACGCGGCAGAAGTTCGTTCAGTTTTCGTTCGATTTTCACCGCATCTTTCGTCGCGACCAGGCCGAGACGCCCGCAAATTCGAGTGACGTGCGTGTCGACGACGACTCCGCTCGCAATTCCGTAGGCATTTCCGAGTACCACGTTAGCAGTCTTCCGTCCCACACCCGGTAGCGGTACCAGTTCTTCCATCGTGCGCGGGACTTGTCCATCATACTCTTCCACTA
>JAYYJN010000022.1:0-10137 GCA_036146215.1 Planctomycetota bacterium | reverse complement strand
GTGCCCCCAGATACGTCTCAATCTCTCGACTGCTTTTTTCTGTAAAAACTTTGAAGTAGCAAAATTTACAGCGTTTCCTACAAAACGGGATGTGCAGGTAGAGACCGAGAGGCAGATCGGTCGGTTCCTGTTGCATTGCTGCTTCCACCTCACCGACGTGTTCCCGACCCCACTGAGAGAAGGGGGGGTAGTTAGAGATGAAGTAGCTACCCACTTCTGTTTTTTTGCTTTCGGTTGCCATCGACTTATCCCGCGCCTCGTCCGCGCCTCGTCCGCGCCTGGGTTGCAGCGAACCCACTACGCCCCCTTTTTGCCGAAACAGTAGAGTACCCCATCGTCATTGCCGATCACCAAGCGACCCTCTGCAATTGCGGGGGAGGCCGTAAATCCGGCACCGCTATCATACGACCATACCAGATTCCCGCTTTCCAGATCGAGGCCGTACAGTCGGCCATCGCTCGAACCAACGAACACTGTTTTTCCTGCAATCACGGGTGAGCTGTCCACGCGGCCCTTGGTTCGGAATGACCACCGGCTCGTACCGGTGCGGCGATCAATTTTTTCAACGAGTTGGTTACGGCCGCCGATGACCACCGCATCTGCTGTGACGGCCGGACTTGAGCGATAAGAAATTTTGCGACGCGGGTTTTGGTAGGTCCATAGTATTTTTTTCTGTCGCCAGTCGACGCCAAATAACTTGGCACCCTCCGTGCCGAAATAGACATCTCCCCCGTAGACTGCGGGCGTGGATAGCGTAGGGTTGCCAATTTCGATGGTGCCCGATGGGGAACCATCGGCGACATCGATGATATGCAATTTTCCGTCGCAGCCACAAATGAAGGTATGCTTGCCCTCCAGGGTTGGCGAACATTGAATCCCGCCACTTGCTTCGATGGTGTACTGCCAGAGTATTTTTCCATCCTCCAGATTTAATCGATAAAGGGTTCCATTTTGCGAACCGATCAGCACACTCTGCTGAAAAATGTTCGGACTGGAATTAATTTCCGCGTCCGTTTTCTGTTCCCATAGCGTGGCCCCGGTCTCTGAGTCCAAGCAGTGAATCACTCCGTCGCTATCTCCCACAACCACTCGTCCGTCCTGCACAGCTGCAGAGCCCAGGAAGCCGAGTTCCACTTCACGATGCCAAAGTTCGTTGCCGGTTTCCAGATCGAGGGCATAAAATTTCTTTACTGCATCTCCGATATAAACAGTTCCATCGACGATCACGGCTGTCGCCGCAAAAAACGTATCCTTCGCGCGAAAGCTCCAAAGAAGTTCGGGATTCTCTGACAGCGAATCGGTAGCAACTCCGGTGCCCGCCGGGTCGCCACGGAAGATAGGCCATGCGGATGGTTCTTTTGCAGCGAGGCCGGATGCGACGACACTGGAGATACAAATCACAAGTGAAGTGCAAAACCGCGTTACGGGCGAGTAAAAAGTCAAATCCATGCGAGGATTCTCAGAAAGCGGCAAGGTAAATCTGATGCAATTGCTCTCTTTCCACTTTACGAGGGTTGAAACCCGCCGTCCACTGCTGGGCTGCCAAATCGGCCAAATCAGGAAGGCTCGATTTTTCGACACCCAGAGATTGCAGTCGCGTCTCAAGCTGGGCCTGCTGCAACCAATGAGAGATTAAGGCTTCTAAACCAGCACTGCCGGTAGCTTGAGGGACCAGCGAATCGTCTACCATCGAGAACAGCTCATCGTATGCATCCTCAGCAACGTCCGCATTGAACCGAACGACATGAGGCATCATGACACCCACGGCCTGGCCATGTGTCACGCCAAACCTAGCGGTAAGCGGATTGGCCAATGCATGCGCGGCGCCCAGCATCGAATTTTCAATCGCAAGTCCGGCGAAGCAAGCTCCCAATTGCATCGCCCCACGCGATTCTATTTCGTCAGGCTGCTTCAGTACGTGCGAAAAATTTCTAGAAAGCATCCGCCAGGCCTCTCGACTGTAAGCCTTAGAAAACGCAGTTCGTTTGGTGGTGACAAACGTCTCGAGGGCGTGCGTGATGGCATCGATTCCCGTTAATGCCGTGACCTGCGGAGGTTGTGTTCGCGTTAATTCAGGGTCGAGCAAGGCAAGGCGAAAGGCCGCCCGTCGATCTCCACAAGCCATCTTCTGGCCGGTTTCCGGATGCGAGATCAGTGCAAAACTTTGAGCTTCGCTCCCTGTGCCCGAGGTCGTCGGTACGGCAATCATTGGCAGAAGAGGGCCGGTCGCTTTTCCAATTCCCCAATAGTCTTCCATAGTACCACCGCAGGAAAATACAAAGTTGATGCCTTTTGCGCAATCCATGGAGCTTCCTCCACCAATGCCAATAATCATGTGCGGTTCCAAGCATTGGGCCGCCACGACTCCGCGCTCGACGTCGTCGATTGTGGGGTTTTCCCGCACCTCATCAAACAGGTGTGGCTCGATTCCGGCGTTTTTCAACGCTTCCATTCCCCGCGCTGTGTGCCCAGCGGCCACGACGCCCGGATCGCTAACGACCAAAGCGCGGCACGCACCATCGGACGTAGCAAATTGACCGAGTTGGTCAATTGATCCGTTACCGAAAACGATTCGGGGTTGGGGAGGAAGGTCGAACGATTTCATGACGTCGGCGTATTGGTGGAGGTTGCTTCAACCACCGAGCTATCAGCTCGTTGCCGGGAGTCTACCGTTTGCAGGGCACGCGCTCGATAGAGAAAGTCCACCAAATTTCCCTCGTGGGGTTGCAGCCAATCGAGTTTGATCGTGCCTACCGGACCAAGATTCAAGCGATCGATGTGAGTTGCATTGATTAATTCTAACTGAAAATCGGGGTCCTCTGTGATGGCGGACAGAACGAGCGTGCGACCGATCTTCTTTAACATTTCACCTTGTGGGCATTCGACAACTGATACAAAGGGAAACATAAATTCCTTCGAGGCGATTGCCCGCTCTGCGTCGCTGCAATGTACGACCATGGGGCGTAGATAGGCATAGCTCGGGTGTTCAATCAGCCTTGGCCCGAAAGACTGAGTGCAATCTTTGACGCCGGCCTCCTGCAAATCGCTTTCAATCATATTCCATGTGCCCGAGGCCATCCGCGGATTGGTGAAAGCTGCCAATTGGGCATGATCATCATCCGGAGGCAGGGGCTCAACGGGCCCTAAACGCTCGGCCAGCGCGGCTGCGATTTCCTCGGTGTGGCGCGAGGCCCAAATTCCTGAGGCATTGATACAGCTTCGCCCACTGTTTGCCAACACACTCTGCACCATCAGGTCCAGGTAGTCTTCCCACTGGTCCACGACGTCGTCTCCCAGGAGGATCTTGCTGTAACCCGGGCCATGAACCTGTACCCCGGGATTGCCTTCATACTGTTGTACTGTTGCCTCGCCACCGAAGATCATGCAACGCGAGGAACCGGCCAGTACCGCGGCTCCCACATCCGCGCCCTCGCCCGGATAGATCGAGAATACCTCGGGGGGAATTCCAGCTTCGCAAAATGCAGAGAACATTCGGTAAGGGGTCCATGGTTCCAACGCGCCCGGTTTTAGCACTAGACCCATTTGCAAGGGAATCACCGGGAGCCAGAGCGTATGAACGCCGGGAGAATTCGAGGGAAGAACCAGGCCCAATGCATCGGTCTGCGCTTGATAGCTCACAATCACTCCGCGTCCCTCATCGCCATAGCCACGACGAAGAATTTCGAGATCCAACCCACGCGTCAACGCATCGAGTACCTGCTTGATGTTTTCAAGCACGAAGCAATTTTTTTCCATGTTGCTTCGACACATGTGTTCCGGAAGCCCCGTGGTGGCCGATTGCGCCCTGGCGAACTCTGTCGGACTTTGGGTGCCGTTGCCCATCGGGAGTGTCGCGTCGCGGAAAAGCGTTGCCGCCGCAACGGTGCGATCAACTAATTCTTCCGGCGTGAACGTCGTTAATAACTTGCGCGCGAGGTGAGATTTAGTCAGGTCGCGTTTGACGATCCCCGAACCGGCCTGATCCACCGTCGCAATTGGTTCACCTGTGACGAAGTGGTGGATCTCTTTTTTTTCAAATGAGTCGTAGGGTCTTCCCCAGCGTATGACAGGTATTTCAAGCATTGTGTTCACTATATTCAGGATGAAAAATTTTGTTTTTAAGTCGATTTATTAAGCCAGCGTGCACTAATAAACGCCCACGGTGGTGGCCTCGGCCAGTTTATGAAATGGTCGCACGCCACTCACGCCGTCCCACGGATAAAGGGAGCATGGTGCTTCCCGCTCGCCTTCATCTCGCTCTAGAAATCCTGGAACGAAAAACTCTTTCGTCAGCGTTGTGAGCCGAACTCTGCCGGTGGCACCATAGTCTACCAAATGATCGGGGTTGTCCGGGTCAATCACCTCCAGCACAGCACGCGGTTGGGGTGCATAGTAGGAAATCTTATATCCATCATCTGCAACCACCGGACGACTGCAGGCCAACCCCATGAGGGTGTTCCCGTACGTCGGCGTCATATAAACGCCACCTTCCGACGCGGGTCCTCCCAAAAGTTCCTCGGTAGCGAAACGAGTCCACTGCGGCGTAAATTCTGTGCCACCCGAGAAAATACCCGTGATCCCCACATCCGCAATACTGCTTCCTCGCTCCTCCAGTGCTAGTGCGAGCGCCTCAAGTAGTTTTGGTGTGGCAAATAAGCAACGTATATCGTGACCCGAATCGAGGATTGTTAAGGCTTGTTGGATGCAGTGCGATTTGTATGCCTCCAAATGTTCCATCCATCCCTTTTTGATCAACTTGATGACCCAGCGGGGATCCAGATCGATGCAAAAGCAGATCCCACCACGAAACTGACACAAATGTTCGACCGCTAGTCGCAATCTTCGGGGTCCCGAGGGGCCCAACATCAGCCAGTTGCTACCGGGTGGAAAATATTCGTCCGGAATGGTCTGACTGAAAAGCTCGTAATCGATGCGAAAATCATCGATCACAATCCGAGACTTGGGTGTTCCGGTAGTCCCTCCGGTTTCAAACACAAAGATCGGTGAATCGGCGTACGCCTTTGGTACCCAGCGGCGCATCGGCCCGCCCCGAAGGTCCTCGTCATCGAATGGCGGAAATCGTTTTAGGTCCGCGAAAGATTGAATGTCTTTTTTGGGATCGAAGTCAAACGTCTTCGCCCGATCGAGCCAGTAGGGGCAGCCTGTTTCAGGATCAAAATGCCAGTGCACGATTTCTCGTACATGGGCATCCAATGCATCGCGGGCTTCGGCCGCAGGACCACTCAAATCCACCATCTTGGTTCAACCTCCGTTAATCTACGTGCGACGCACATCGGTGGGAATCGTGAACGTGAAAAAGAAATAACTCTTCGACGCGTACCGCTGCCAGTGAGTCGTGCTACCTTACGACTCGAGGGTACAAAGTAAGATAGGGCTCTAAAGGCCAAAAGTCGAGGGTTCACCTTGCACGCTGGGAAAGCCCGCTAGAAAAATGCACGGACGCCCACATGACTGGAATCCGGCAGGCACTCCTTTGAACATCACCCACTCATGACCGGTCGCGGTCAATCCTGCCTTGGAGCTTCGGTACCGCCCTGGCTGAGTTGAGAGAGCATCTGCAACACTCCGTTCAGGTGCGCAAGCCTCGGGCCGAAACGATCGACAAATTCATTGAAAACAAATTCGCCTTCTTCCATCGCTTCCGAGTTTTCCTCAACTTCATTTGTCAGGTTTTGAAGGAATTCTGCCTGTACGCGTGCCAGAGACTCGGCTGCGTGGCGGCAGCTCTGCGCAAGCCCAGGATTTGCCTGTCGCCACTTTTGCAATTCATCACCTCGTTGCCGTTGATTGGCGAGGGCGCTGGCCGCAATATCCTCTAACAGGTCGTTATTACGATCCAATGCAGCAAGGATTTGGTGCAGTAGATCGATTTGCTCACTTTCGTGTTCGCGGATCTCGGAGGCGTTGTCACCCTGAGTCCCGGCGGTGATATCGATTTGCGAGAAAAGTTGTGAAGCCTGCTGAGGATCGCGAGACATAAGGCGGTTTCTCCTCCAGTTGTGCAGCGGATTCTACCATGGTGGGAAATACGCTGCGGATTGGTGGGCCGCCAAATCGCCACAACATGGGGCAAGAGACAGACTCCGAATCAGCTGCTGCGATTTTAACGCGCCTCTGTGATCGTGTCGAGCAGTAGCCGGTCTTTTTATAACCCACCCCTGTAGGGCTACTGTTTTTAAATGGAGATTCGAGGCTCAAGTCCTCGCAGCTTCACATCCGATACTGACAGGAGGGGCATCCCATGTCGTCCCGAAAATAGGGGGAGATCAGCACGCAAAGTGTCCCGCGGAACCGACCGATGAAAATATCCAACCCTAAAGAGAAAGACAAGTTAGGTTTTTTGACGATCGTCACAGAGAGCTCCCAGGCCCGCCTTGGGGGATTGCTGCTGGTCAATGCTAGCGGACGTCCTTTGGAGTTCCACTGCACGGCAGCGGTCAAACCGAATCGTGCTCAGGAAATACTCTACGGGCCGACACTCGGGGCGTATCTTTGTGGCGAGCAGATCGGTTTGGCGCTTTGTAAAGCACTTCAGCAACGGCCGACGATTTTGCTGACCGACGTCCCGGATGTTCTAGCGTTACGACCTCTGGTGGACTTTCCGTTGCTTCTGGTGGTGACTGACAAAAGTCAAAGGCATGATTTCAATGCGACGCTTGTTGAGTCGCGACTTGGTGAGTCTACGATTTTTGTGGAAGCAGCATACGAGCAAGATCTCTCTGCAGCCGCAGCGATTTTTGAAGTGTCCGCTGCGACCCTCGATCTTCGAGAGCCTTTCGCCCGCATTGATGAGGCAGTCTCCGAAGCAAAGGGGGGAATGCGGAAGCGGCGGGTTGCCTAGCGCCTGTTGATTTCTTAAGACCTGTCCTGGTTTTCCGATGGAACGTTCAATGTCCGGTAGCCAACGCAGCGTGAGTGATTCTAATCCAATTCATAGTGGCACTAAGTCGATCGACTTGGAAGTCCATGCCTCACTCTTTAGTTCCGGTTGGCAAACCGCGCTGCATCGCGCCCCAAAGTTAGAGGTGGAGTCGTATCCCCTCGAGGGAAGCGGCCCCGGTGTTGTCTCGTTTCAACTGCGGGACGAGCTTCCAGCGGTCTCCCGCTTTGTATTTGCCGCCGAACACGGCACGCTCAATTTGGCAAAGCTGCCGAGCGGCAAAGACCGAAAAAAAGCCACAGCCGTGAACCGCCGCACAGCGAGCGACAGGACTAAATCCCCGACGCGGATCAAGCCGCCTGCCCACACGGTCAAGCTGGAGGAGCGATTGTGGTATTTGTTGCAGCCCTCGCTGGAAGAAATCCTTACTGAGGCCTCGCTGCATCTGCCGTTCGATCCATTTCCGTATCAGATTGCCGGAATCGCTTTCCTATTTCCCCGTTATGCGGCCGTGCTGGCCGATGAAATGGGCCTGGGCAAGACGATGCAAGCCATCACATCAGTGCGACTGCTCCTGCATGCGGCGCAAGTGCGTCGAATTCTGCTCGTTTGTCCAAAACCTCTGGTAACGAATTGGCAGCGGGAATTTTCTGTATGGGCACCGGAGATTCCCCTTAATGTCATTTCGGGAAATGCAGAGCAACGCGGCTGGAAATGGAATCATCCTGAAGCCGTTTTAACATTGGCAAACTATGAATTGGTCCAACGTGATCACTGTTTGCTTCACGCAACGAACCATCCCTATGATCTGGTGTTGTTGGATGAGGCGCAAAGAATAAAAAATCGCAAGGGAGCTACATCCGCTGCAGTCCGTGGAATCCCAAGAATGCGAAGTTGGGCGCTCACAGGAACGCCGGTCGAGAATAGTATCGAGGATTTGGTCGGCATTTTTGAGTTTGTGGCACCCGGCCAACTGGACGACCAGATGCGGGCTAGCCAGATGGCAAACCGTGTCTCAGATTATGTGCTGCGTCGCACCAAAGATCAGGTGTTGACTGATTTACCACCGAAGTTGGTGCGCAACGCAGTGATTGATCTGACTCCTGCTCAGCGTGAAAGTTATCGCCGAGCAGAAGAGGAAGGAACTGTGCGTCTGAGTCGGTTGGGATCTCAGGCGAGCGTGACTCATGTGTTTGAGCTGATTTTGCGACTCAAACAGATTTGCAACTTTGATCCTTCCACCGATGAAAGTGCGAAAGCCGATCACCTCCTTGCAAAGCTTGATGAAATTGCAGCGAGCGGCAAGAAGGCGATTGTGTTCAGCCAATATGTCGCCAGTCTTGAGAGGTTGTCCTTGCGACTCAAGTCGATAGGTTCGGTGCAATATCACGGAAAAATTCGACCGCGCGTCCGCGAACAGGCATTGCACCAATTTCGCGAAGATCCGCAGACGCATGTCATCCTGATGAGTTACGGTGCGGGCAGCGTCGGCTTAAATCTACAGGTTGCTGAGTATGTATTTTTATTCGATCGTTGGTGGAACCCGGCAATCGAGGATCAGGCGATCAATCGGGCTCATCGTATTGGTGCTGCAGGCCCAGTTACAGTGACTCGGTTCCTTGCCCAAGCGACAATCGAGGAGCGAATTGACGAAATATTGGAGCAGAAGCGCGAGATCTTTGAGACTATTTTTTCTTCGCAAGGTTCCACCCCTCAGAATATGGGATTGTCTCAAAAGGAGATTTTCGGGCTTTTCAATTTACATTCACCGCAAGGCCCGATTTCTGGTGTCGCCTGACGTTCGCAAAGGCCAAGAATTGACGCGGCAAGTCGCAAGGTGATCATCGACACGTCGTAGGCCCGCTTATCCCGCGGCCTTTTTCTTCCTAAAATAAATGCACCGCAAGCTCGATGGCTCCGCGTTGCGGAATCTGTTTTGAAACGACTGTTTTTCGGTGTGGTGGGCGCGGGTGCAATGGGCTATCAGCACCACGCAGCACCACGGTACCGATATCAGGCAAGCGATGACCGAATCCAAATATCAATATGATGTGCTTGTCGTGGGCGCCGGCCACGCTGGCACCGAGGCCGCCCTCGCCGCCGCTCGGATGGGTGCTCGCTGTTGTCTGTTGACGACGAATGTCGACACGGTTGCACAGATGAGTTGCAATCCGGCGATCGGGGGTGTTGCTAAAGGGCAGATCGTTCGAGAGATAGACGCCCTCGGGGGTGTGATGGGTCGCGCGATTGATGCAACCGGCATTCAGTTTCGTCTGCTCAATCGACGCAAGGGACCGGCCATGCACAGTCCTCGAGCGCAGGCTGATAAAAAGGCCTATCAACAATTTGTGAAGTTGCAGGTCGAGGAGCAGGAAAATTTAGATCTTCGACAGGAGATCGTCACCGATTTATTGGTTGAGACAGAGAGCGGCAAGCAGCGAATCCTCGGAGTAGCAGTCGCCGGTGGCGCACGCTACTGTGCACCCGCCGTACTGCTCACCACGGGAACTTTTTTACGTGCGCAAATGCACACCGGGGAAGCAAAATCGGCGGGTGGCCGGGCAGGGGAGGGCACCAGCAGCGGGATCAGCGGAGCACTCACCAATCTGGGTTTCCGAACCAGTAGATTCAAAACTGGAACTCCGCCGCGACTTAACGGCCGCACCATTGACTATGACGCGACTGAGCTTCAACCGGGTGATCAGGATCCACAGCCCTTTTCTTTTCTTACCGGGACATTAGACGTCGAGCAGCTTCCCTGTCACATCACTTACACGAACCCTCAGGTCCACTCACTGATTTGTGACAACCTGCATCGAGCCCCGATGTATTCGGGACAAATCCAAGGAAGTGGTCCGCGATACTGCCCTTCGATTGAGGATAAAGTGGTTCGATTTTCAGATAAAGATCGCCACCAATTGTTCCTCGAACCGGAGGGGAGATTGACCCGGGAAGTTTATGTCAACGGAATATCAACGAGTTTGCCGCGAGATGTGCAGGACGCCATGTTTCGGATGATTCCAGGACTGGAAAAAGCGCAAATCATGCGATATGGCTACGCAGTGGAATACGATTTCTGTCCACCGGAGCAATTGCGTTCCACGCTGGAAACACGTCAGGTACAAGGACTCTACTTTGCCGGCCAGATCAACGGGACGACCGGTTATGAAGAGGCGGCGGCCAAGGGACTCCTCGCAGGAGCCAACGCCGCTTTGAAACTCCGCGGCGATGATCCG
>JAYYJN010000021.1:0-8499 GCA_036146215.1 Planctomycetota bacterium | reverse complement strand
CCTAAAGAAATACCACCAGCTATTATGGAGCAAACCTTTGCCGAATGGGGTCGTCTTTGAATTATCTGACGATAGATCCGGGGCCTATCTGCACCATCATTCTCAGGCCGGGGAATTCTTCTTAGGCAGTGATGCCATTACCCATTCGTATAAACAACAGAAACAAAAACACTGGCTTACGAAACAAATCGCCATCGAGGTCAAAGAACTTTTTGACAAAGGGTCCACTATTGGTGGCTATATTATCTTCCCCAACAGAATGAGTGGCGGCAAAACAATCAATCAAGCACGCGGCATAACAAACATGATCGATGACCGGTTTGATTTGACGCTGGAGTGCATCCGTCTTTTTTACTCAAACAAAAAAAGTCCGCTTTACGACACGCTGCGAAGATATAAGACGTTTTTCGACCTATTCGAAACCTTTGAAGGATATGTCTGTTTTTTTCTATTGAATGATTTGATCGGCCAGGACAATAAAATCAAATTCTTCCTGCCGTTTGATGACTTCAAAACGTGCCCGGGCTTTTCTGGTGTCGATGATTATCTTTTGTACAAGCAACGAGTCACGACATTTATCGATTCCAGAAACCAGAGAATAAGTCATTATGCCAGCGCCCAACATTGGATCATGGATTAACATCCTCGGTTGGTCATGATCCCACGGCACGAGTCTGCCGCGTCATCTTCACCGATTTCTGAGACGCCGGCTTACGGATTAAAAAATAGATTCACTGCGAGGATGTGGTTACTCAGATTCGCTCCGTCAAACGGGATATCGATCTGTTGATAAAGATAACCTACTTCGGCACGCCATGGACTTCCCTTACGCGGTGTGACGCCCATCCCCACAAACACACGATTCTGATTGTACCCCGGTACAGCGCCCCAATCGGTCTGGCGGAGATGAAAAAAGATCTCATCCCAGGCAACCCACGTTAACCTGGGATGATTTTTTAGCGGCTTGGCAGCGCGTAGCAATTGCCGGAATCGCCAACCCACCTGCGGACCGGCCGAAACAAACCGTTGTTCCAACCGGCTCCGCCAAAGCGTTTTGATGTCGCCGAATTCCTCGGTCCAGCCCCATTGCTGCCAGATGCGATTCTCCTCGACTTCCAGGTCGGGAAGCACATCGCGCACCCAGGCATAACCGAGCCACAGCGAATGATTGTCGTTATATCGATAACCGATCCCGGGACGCACAATACCTTGAAACTCGGAGAACGGACCGTCAAAAAATCGCGCATGCGTGTCATACCACCATAAAAGATTCTCTGTGTCGGTGGCCGGAATGTCCAACTCGCCCTGCGAAAACAGGGCAAGCCACAACCCATGGTCCACGATGTCGCTGCTGCGTGCGGTGCGCGCAAGCAGCACCGCGAGACAAAATAGCGCCCAGAGGGTAACGGTCGGGATGCGTTGGACGAAATATCGGCGCGGCAGGGTCATATGGCTTCGAACGGTGGAGTAGCGAATGCTGCAGGATCGCGTGAGCCGGTGCGTATTGACCGCCTCACTACTTCCATCGGCCTACCCGATTTGCGGCGTTTAAAAAATACCGATGCAGTAAAGCGATATCAGTGCTGGCGCCCCTCGCAGTTCACCCGCCTGAACGCGTGAATTCGATCGAGTCGATATCGGAGACCCACCCCGATTTGCCGTTGGCGTCCATCACCATTTTCATCACGTATTTTCCGGCCTCAAGCGGCACGTTCTTCTTCACCACACTGCCGAGTTTCTGAAAGCTGCCGGTGTTCGGAACGGCAATCGGGCCGGTGGCGTCTTTGCCATTGAAATCCAAGTGAATCTTCCCACCTTCGCTCGGTGCGGAAAGGATAAACTTCACATCATAGTCGCCCGACTCTTTCACCTCGACGCTATACGCAACCCATTCGCCGGCCTTGGTCCAGCCGATCCCGTGCCCATTTGAGGCATCATCACGCTTTTCAATGTCAACCTGCGTTACCCCGCGGTAATCAACTCCGAGGTTTTTTTCATCCGCATCGTAATAAGCCTCGCCCGGTTTGCCCTCGTCATAATGCTCGGTCTCAATCTTACCTGGGATCACATGCTCTTTGCCACGAAAGGGCTTGCTCATCTTTTCTTCAGCGCTCGTCGCAACGCTCAATGCAAAGGTAGCGAACGCAAACAGTGGCAGGGTGATTGTCAAAACCATTTTCAATACGAGGTAGCGCATGATGTACTCCAAAATGTTCTCATTTTTCCGTGGCGGTCTGTTTGCCGCCTTTGAGTGTGACCAGATAGGCGACCAAATCCCGCAATTGGTCGCGGCTGAGCACCCGCGTGAAACCGGCCGGCATGGCCGTGCCTTGTTTATCAAAGTCTTCAATCGCATCGCGGTCGACCACAATCTCCTGGCCGCTGCCCAGATCGCGGATCGTTACCGTAAGGTGCGCTCGCCTTGTAATATAGCCCGAGAGCACCCGGCCATCGTCCAGATAGAGCGTGGTGAGTTCATAGCCTTCTTTGATCTGCCGCGCGGGCCAGACCACTGCCTGGATGATTAAATCGATCGGCAGACCGGCCGATACAGCCGATAGCTCAGGCCCCTTAAAATATTCCTTCGTGTCGACCGGGCCCGGGCCGACGAAGTGACACGCCGTGCAGTTGGTCAGTGATGAATTGAAGACTAGCTTGCCAGCCTCCGGATCACCCGCCGTCTCTACTTCCTCAGCCAGCTTGGCGACAAACGCCGGATCGAATTCAATGGCTCCCACCGGTTCGATCCCCATCACCCGCTGCAGCGCGGCGGCCAATTGCGGTTCATCCTTGCCAGCGGCGCTCAGCCAGCGAGCAATCGATTCGGCATCTCCGAGGGAAAGGTCCGCTGACGCGATCCGCGTTGCCAGCGCGGCACTGCTCCCTTGTCGCTGCATCAATATTTCCAGAATTCGTTTCTTGCCTTCATCGTCCGCCTCGGCATAAAGCTCAAGACCCGCGTCAATTGCCGCATTCAGATCGCGGCGGGCCAGTGCCGTCAGTGCAGCCTGGGCAATGCCCGGATCCTCGCTGCTCGAGATGAAACGTTCGAATCGCCCGGCGGCATCCTCAGGTGCAAGAGTCTGCATCGCCCGCATCGCCACGGCCCGCACCTCGGGCTGATCATCTGCATCGAGCAGGGCATCGATCGGATCGAGCAGTCCCTCCTGCCGCCAGGCACCCGCCAGGCGAATGGTTGCCATGCGGGTTGGTGCATGTTCGCTCTCCAGCAGCGCGGTGAGCGCGTCGGTCAAATCGGCCTCGGGCACCGCGCGGCGCTGCTCGGCGATCTGGCTGAGTCGCACCAAGAGCGGTGTATCGCTTTTCGCTGCCTCGAATACACTGATCAGATCATCCTCGCTACCGACCTCGGCAAGGAGCATGCGGAGTTTGCGTTTCATTCCCTCGTCAAGCGCGTCAGTCGACAGCAGCATCCGGATCTGCGGAGCGATCCGCTGACCGGTGGTCCGCAGGGCATACACCAGATGCTCGGGATCAGCAAATACGGGCTTCCCCGCCTCGATCGCGGCGATCCAATAGGGAGCCAGCACCGCCGTGCATTCGGCCAGGGCATGGTTTTGAAAACGATCCATCGGCGCCTCGAGCGCACGTGCGGCAATGCCCATTGCGCGGGCACTCGGCACTTCACTCGCGGCGACAATCGTTTCAAGCCGGACGCGAGGATGTGGATCGGTGATCGTCTCTTCCAGAATCGCTAACGGATCCGCCAATCGGTCGGCCCAACGGCCCACTACCCGCACCGCATAGCTGCGAAGCTTCGGATGTTTCGCTGCAAGTAACTGCTGCAGTAATCCGGGATGCACCAGCTCATGGTCTTCATACACGCCGAGCGCTTCATAGAGGTGGTTTTCATATTCCGGATCGTTCGGGTCGAGCGACGCGAGCCAACCATGCAGCGCGACGTGCACCTCGTCGGCCTCAAGCTCACTGAGTAATCGTTTGGCCGTTTCTCGATGGAAGCGTACCGGCGAGGCCAACTCGCGGCAAAGGGCCTCGGTATCCATCGCCAGAAAATCGGGAATCTTCGCCAGCGGTCGATCTTTGGCTGTGATCCGCCAGATCCGGCCGTGATCTTTGTCGCGATCAGGATGCCGGAACGATGCCTGATAATGTCCGATGATCGGGTTGTACCAGTCTGAAACATAAATCGCTCCGTCTGGACCAATCTGAATATCGACTGGACGAAAACCTCGGTGTTCGCTCCGCAGCACCGGATCCAGGTTGACCGCGCGATGCCCGGATCCGTCGGGCGTGATCTGCATGCGATCGATCAAGTGGCCGAAGTAACCGGCAATCAGCACATCATCCCGCATCTCCTCGGGCAAGTGAGGCGAGTCGGCATAGGTGATGATCATGCTCTTGATCGGCGTGCTGCCGATATCATCGGGCCTCTGCCAGCGACCACTGTGCACCATGTTGGCGAGCATCTCACTGATCATTGCCCCGCTACCGCTCTTGATCAGCGGTGCGCCCCAGCGATCATAGGCAATGCCCCACGGATTGGCGCCCGATCCGCCATAAAAAGCGTTTAGGTCGCGTCGTCTCGGACGCAACCGCCAGAACCCGTTCTCATCGAGTCGCTCGATACCCCACGGGGTCTCAACCCGTGCGAAAGTGTGCAGACCCTGACAGAACATGAGTTCTCCGCCCGGACTCCAGGCAAAGGAATTGATATTCTGGTGCGTGTCGCCGGTGCCGAAACCGGTGAACAGCACCTCCCGCGTGTCGGCACGGTCATCGCCATCGGTATCTTTCAGGTGCACCAGATCGGTGCCCTCACCCAGGTAGACCCCGCCATGCCCGAGCGCGAAACCGGTCGGCATGTCGAGCTTGTCGGCAAAGACGGTTTTCTTATCGGCTCGACCGTCCCCATCGGTGTCTTCCAGAATCAACAGCTTGTCATCCGGGACATCATCTGGCTCCAGTTGCGGATAGGCCCACGTGCAGAGCACCCAGAGCCGCCCACGGGGGTCAAAGCGGATCGCGATCGGATTGGCCACCCCGTCACTTTCATCAGCAAACAGGTTGACTTCAAAATCATCGTCCATTTCGAACGTGGCCATCTCACCCTCGGGCGTGATGTCGGCTTCCGGTTTCTGCACGCTTTGCGCGAGCAGCACGCTGTGCAGCGAAATAAAAAACAGAAACAGCATTGGACGGTGGTAAGCGGTCAACATGATGTTCGAGCTCAGCGGGGATTAGAAAACAGATTCACTTGGAGATGGCTTTGGCAGCCGCCTGGATCTCGACCTCTGCCTGATCCATCGGCGAGGCGAGCGATTCAACCGCAGCGGGAAACCACCGCTCTTTATAGTTATTGTGGTCGCGACTGCTCTCCACAAACTGGCGGTTTCCATAGAGAAACGCCCAGTTGGTGGGTCGCCAGTAACGCATCCAGAGTTGATTTTTGGCCAGCACTTTCTGGCGCACCGCCTCAGCCTGGTCGTCGAGTACTGCGGCCGGCCAGGCTGGTTCGGCCAGACGGGTCACCGGATCGCTCTGTAGGCCGGCGGCCAGTTGCGAGGCGACCCACCAGTGGCCGCGGGCATTCAAATGCGATCCGTCTCGGGTTCGGAGAGGTTGTCCCGATTGCTCCGCAGCGACCCGGTGCAGATCCACCAGATCGAGATGCTTCTGCTGTGCCACATCTCGGATCATCTTCGCGTGCTGGGCCAATCGATCGTTCCGCGCTGCAAGATCAACACCCAAATCGAGCGGGTCTTCAAAAGGAACCGGTGTGACAAGCATCAGCCGGTGAGCAAACGGTCGCAACTGTTCCACCAACTGCCCGTAAGCTTTGGCAAATGTTTCTGAGGGGCGGGCATCGAGCGCTTCGTTTTGACCCATCCAGAGGATGATCGTATCGGCGGCAATTCGGCCGCGATGATCCGGATCTTGATTAGGCGGGGCCAGGCCACTGAGGTAAAAGTTTCGGGGTCGCTGCTGGCGATATACCGTGTCGGCTTGCCAGGCCAGGTTGCGCACGCGGGCAGCCCGGTCGGGCGCACCGGCGGCGAGCAGCGTCTCAAGATATCCGTGCCGTTGCATTTCATGGGCATTAGTCCCGCCGAGAATCACGACCATCGGTGCCGATTGAGGATCGGGAGGGGTGTCGGTGCGGGGAATCAAACCACGCAGAGCACCGGTCGGTGGATCCTCGGCCTGTGTCCACCGAGCGGGTGGAAAAGCAAGCGAGATTACCCACAATGCCAGCAGCAACCGGGCAGGGGGAATGCAGCGGGACCTGAACAGATTCGTCACAGCGGGGACCGATTATCGGATGAAGGCGTGCAATATGCCCCCATCATAGGGCGAAAACGAACCGCCCACAACAATCCGCAGCATCCGGAAATATGCGGAGGACCCCACGTATAAAGAGGCGCCGATCGGATTCGAACCGATGATGGCGGATTTGCAATCCGCTGGCTTAGCCACTTGCCTACGGCGCCTTACTGTTTCGCTGCGTTAAATTAGGCACTCCGTACCGATAGGTCAAGATCGACTGGGCGGCCGCCGGTGGCCGCAAACAGGCCCTGTTATGCAATATTTTCCGGTTGCGCGGCCCAAGGCGTCGAAGCAACGCCGAATGCATCTAATGACCCCGATGAACGGCTGAAGTTTCCCGGCCTCGGGAATCGAAAAGTAAAGAAGGATGTGAGCCGATGCCGGTCAGTCAAGGAGGACACAGCTTTGAAAAAGTGGCTTCAACTACTTCGTGACCGCTCGATGCTCCGGCAAACGAAGCGACAAGCCCTCACAATCGCGAACGAAAGTCAGCGGGCGGTTTGGGATCGCGTTCAGAACTCGATTTACACCATGCCGGTATCCGAGGCCCGCGGTTACGTCCGGGCACGTTCAGCGGCGGTCATCCGCGATCAGACCTCGCAACTGCTCGGCAAGCGGCACCGTTTCTCTGATCGGATGGTCACCGAAATGCAACGCCTGGCGACCGAACGGGTGATTCATCTCGTGTTGGTCGAATTGCTCTCCAGCGGCACGCATAGCCGCCGTTTGGCAGCCTAGTCGTCTGCCCGAGAGACCGGTAAAATGTCGCTCGTTCTGGCTCCCGCGTTGGGCGGGCTGTGCCTCTGCCAGTGCATGCCAGTGGACCGTAACCCGGGGCCATCATGACCGAGTCTCTCGCGCTGAACATTCCCCCCGCCTTGGCAACCGACGCAGGTGGATTCGACTTTCTTTCCCTCGGCGCGATGGTTCATCGACTCGACCCGGGCGTGGTGCCGATGCGCAAGGCAAAAGAGTGCACGATCCATATCAGTGGTGGTGAATACAATGTGGCGGCGAATCTCGCCGATTGTTTCGGACTTCGCACAGCGATCGCCACCGCCATGGTCGATCACCCGCTCGGTGATCTGGTGCGGCAAAACATTCGCGCGATGGGCGTGCAGGGCATCTACAAAGAATTCAACCACAATGGTGTCGACGGTCCGAACATTGCCACCGTTTATAGTGATCGCGGACAAGGCATCCGGCCACCGGTGGTTTTTTACAATCGGTCACAGGAAGCGGCCGGATTGCTCAAACCGGGCGACTTCCCCTGGGACCAGCTCTTGCAAGGGACACGCTGGTTCCACAGTGGTGGTATTTTTGCTGCCCTCTCCGAGTCGACCCCCGAGTTGATCGTCGAGGCGATGACCGCAGCTCGTGCTGCCGGCGCGGTGGTTTCCTTCGATCTGAATTTCCGTAATCTGCTGTGGAAAAAGCGAGGAACCCGCGAGGCGGCCCAAGCGACGCTGCGAAAAATTGTCGGCCTGGTCGACGTGCTGGTCGGCAATGAAGAAGACCTGCAGCAGGGCCTCGGCATTGCGGGACCAGACATCACGGGCGATGCAAAACTCGACCCGAGCGTGTTTTTCGGCATGATCGACCAGGTTCGCAAAACGTTTCCCCAGCTCAAGGTGTTGGCCACGACCCTACGCGAGGTGCACTCGACCACGCGGCACACGTGGTCGGCGGTCGCTTGGGCAGACGGCCGCGATTATCTGGCTCCGCAGTGCGATCTCGACGTGCTGGACCGTGTCGGCGGTGGCGACGGCTTTGCTTCCGGTTTCTTTGCCGGGTTGCTCGAGGGACTTTCGGTCGAAGAATCGCTGCATCGGGGTTGGGCCCACGGCGCGCTGCTGACGACCTATCAGGGCGATACGACCATGGCCACCCGCGCGCTGGTCGACGCGATTCAAAAAGGCGGGGGAGCCCGTATCGAACGGTAATGCGCATGCAAGAAAAAACTGATGCGGAAACCGCAACGTGTGATTTCGGCCTGATTGGCCTGGCCGTGATGGGCGAGAACCTCGCGCTGAACGTCGAAAGTCGGGGCTTTCAGGTCGCCGTCTATAACCGTACGACGAGCAAGGTCGATGCCCTGCTCGCAGGCCGCGGCAAGGGAAAAAGCTTTGTCGGCTGTCACAGCGTCGAGGACCTGGTCCGTAGCCTCAAGCGTCCGCGAAAACTGATGCTCAT
>JAYYJN010000020.1:0-5019 GCA_036146215.1 Planctomycetota bacterium | reverse complement strand
GATTTACGAGTGCTACCAAAGCGGCCTTTGAAGCATCTGACCTGCGGTAAAACATCGATTCGGCGGCGAACATTCCACCGATCGCGACCCCGTAAACTCCTCCGACTAACGTCGAACCCTCCAGCACTTCGACGCTGTGGGCATAACCTGCATCATGCAATGCTTGGTATGCTTCCATGATTTCTGTAGTAATCCAGGTGTTGTCTTTACGAAAGTTATCTGAGGCGCAACCATACACCACGTCTTCAAATTTGCTATTTGAAGTAATCAACCAATTTGAATTTCGCAATTTTCGTATCAGTCGTCGCGAAATGCGAAAGCGATCCCAATCAATAATTGCCCTCGGATCGGGGGACCACCAGACAAGCAGGTCCTCATCAAAGTCTTCAACGCGGACCGGCCAAGGAAAGATCCCATGGCAGTACGCATCTAGTAAACGCTCCACCGTCAAATCCCCACCCACCGATAGAATACCCTCTGCGTTGGCAGATTGTGGGGATGGGAAATATTCGGAATCAAACCATGCATCGGCCATATTGACTCGCTGTACTGCTCGTCGGCAAAAACACTTTGTCGTATGAGAGGCCCATTATAGTGTGATACGTGCCACAGATCGTCTATTCGTCTATAATTTGGGGCGGGGACCGGGTCTTGAGGTCCAGATCTTGAATTGCTTATCACTTTGAGATGCCACCCCTAAAAAAAGGCAGCTTTCCAATGGACAATCCATTCCAACCACAAACTGGTCTGCCGCCTACCACCGACAAGCAAGAGACGCAGCGGAACCGACAACCGATCCGGTGGAAAATTGTCATCACACAATTTTTCCTCGCATCCGGGTTCTTAGCATTCATTTTTTTACTTCCCTCCACTCTGGAGTGGTTTTCCTACCGCATGGCCCGGGGTCGCGTGCGAGCAACTCACGAGACGCTTGATGCGTTCAGCCCAACTAGCTTTGGTAACACGTCACGACTCGTCGCCGAGGCAATCAAAGAGAGTGTCGTCCACATCACAACGCAAACCTCAAACCCTACCCGCAGGCGTCTAACCGAAGGCCAGGGTTCGGGTGTTATTGTGTCGGATGATGGACATATCCTGACAAATTATCACGTGATCGAGGATGCGGAAAATTGTCTGGTGACACTTCATAACAATCGACAACTTCCAGCAGTATTAATTGGCGCAGATGCCACGACGGACATTGCCGTTCTGAAAATAGACCATCTCATGCTTCACTCTGCGACATGGGGAGACAGCGGGGATTTGGCTGCCGGCGATCCCGTCTGGGCGATCGGAAGTCCCTATGGATTGGAAAACAGCGTTAGTTTTGGAATTGTGAGTGCAACGAGTCGTGATGGCATCGGTCGAGGGGGGTATGATGACCTGCTACAAACCGACGCGGCGCTCAACCCGGGAAACAGTGGCGGTCCGCTAGTAAACGCCAAGGGGCACTTGATTGGCATCAATATGGCCATTGTGGGACCAAGCCATCGGGGGATAAGTTTTGCGATTCCAAGCAATAAAGCTCGTGTGATTTACGAACAAATCAAAGCGCGGGGTGGAGTGGAACGAGGCTGGCTGGGCGTGCAATTACAGACAATACCGACAGCGATCCGCACCGAGGTGCCCAGAGGCGGTGTGCTGTTGACCGCAATCCTTGAAGGGTCACCCGCGGAAAAATCGGGCCTAAAAATCGGTGACATTATCCTTACGCTCGATAGCGAGTCCGTTGTTTCTCCCCGCGAATTCTCCAAACGCGTATCAGCGACAAGGCCTGGAACAATCGTGACGCTGGAAATTTTGCGCGGGGAGGAAAATATTACTCTTCCCGTCACACTGACCCAAAAACCGATGGCCTGGTAAGGGACGCAGAAGCTTGCATGCATGCCCTGCATGCTTGAGCTTTTGCCGGGATATGAGATAATCTCGCAGGCGACTAACAACCGCCAATGTTACGTCAGGTTTCGCGTTGACCTGCCTGGAGTGCCGCGCTATAATCCCGGCCCTGTCTGGATGACAGAACTCGGCCCCCGCAAACGAGCCGAGCGAGGTATTAGGAGGGTCAAGGAAGACTCGTGCTGTGGCGCTTTGAAATTTGCGCGTCTTCCTTGATTGGTGAGCGTCACAGGAGTTTTCGGTGTCCCAGGCATCGGCGACAGATACCAAAGAGCAGGTTCGACAGGCAACAGATATTGTCGAACTCATTGGAACGTCTCTCACGCTGCGCCGTGAAGGTCGGCAATATAAGGGATTGTGTCCCTGGCACGATGATTCTCGGCCCAGCCTTCAGGTTAATCCCGACCGGCAATCCTGGAAGTGCTGGGTCTGCGATATCGGGGGCGATGTCTTCAGCTTCGTGATGAAGCGGGACGGACTTTCCTTTCCTGAAGCGGTTGAGTTATTGGCGGATCGCGCGGGGATTGCACACCGTCGATCGAGCGGCGGTCAAAATCAAAACAATAAAAAACGTTTATTCGATGTTGCTGCATGGGCAGAATCGCTCTTTCATCGCACGCTGCTCAAAGATCAAATGGCCGCACCAGCACGCGACTACCTAGCGCAACGCGCAATATCAGAGGAAACAATCGAGCAATTCCATTTGGGATTTTCTCCCAATGACTGGTCTTGGCTTGTTCGCAAAGCACAACACGAGTCAGTCGACGCCAAAGACCTCACGGCCATCGGACTGCTCGGTATCTCTCAAAAAACAGGCAAACCTTACGATCGCTTCAAAGGCCGTGTGCTCTTTTCGATTCGCGATCCGCAGGGTCGACCGATTGCAACCGGGGGAAGAATTCTACCGGAGTACGCGGACGAGAGCCCGGCGAAGTATATCAATTCTCCGGAGACTCCGCTCTTTTCCAAGAGCCACTCACTCTACGCACTCGATTCGGCGAAAGACAACCGGCCATCGCAAGGAGAGCCTCGTTCGATCATTGTCACAGAGGGATACACCGATTGCATTATCGCACATCAGTATGGGTTCAAAAACTGTGTTGCATGCCTGGGGACCGCACTCAATCAGGATCATGTGCAGCTCCTATCTCGGTATGCGGATCGCGTTATTCTCGTGCTCGACGGTGATCATGCCGGTCATGCGGCGGCTGATCGGGCACTGGGCCACTTCCTATCGGGTGGCCTCGACCTACGGATTTTAACGCTTCCGGATAATCTGGATCCCTGCGATTTCCTCCAGACCTTTGGACGCGATGCGTTTCAGCAACAGTTGCAGGAAGCACCGGACGCCATTGAACATAAAATTCGCATGTTGACCGGTGGCTCTATGCCCGAGGTGGGAAGCCACCAAGCAGCCGAAGCACTTGAGGAAATTATTGGCACCATCGCGCAAGCCCCATCGCTACGGAAAGGTGGCGACAGCGAAAATAAATTACGGGAAGACTCAACACTCTCTCGAATTTCGCGCGAATTTGCTGTGCCCGAGTCTTCAGTTCGATCCAGGCTGATGGAACTGCGGGCTGCTCGGGAAAATCGTGCAAATCCGTTTGCCACCCGTTCCACCGCACCCGCTGAGAATTCTGCTGCAACGATCGGAGACGCATGGGAGCAGGAATTACTCGAAATTCTGATTCAAGAACCTGAAGCAGTGTTGAAATCCGCCGAATCAATTCCTCCCACCGCGCTGGACGATGCGATCGCGAAGCATATTTATGAAACTGCCGTTTCGCTCGCACAGCAGGGAACCACTCCCGATTTTACATGCCTGATCACAGCCTATGATGACCCAGCCATGAAACACATTCTGGTGACTTTGGATGAACGCGGTCGAGCAAGAGGCGGAAGCGACCTTGTGAAACAGCTCCCTGATGTGCTGGCTAGCCTTCAAAACCGGAAAACGAAACACCGGCAACAGCATCTTGCTGCTGCTATAAAAGGTAAACAACTTGGTGAAGAACAAAAGCTTGAAGCATTAACTGAAATCCTTGCTCAAGAAAAAAAGAGACACCAAGCCCCGCCCGAGTAACAATTTGAAATAAGGACCGTCCAGTTTGGACCCACGGATGGGTTACGATGCCGGTCGATATGGAATACCCCTTATCACGCAGGATGCGTGGGGAGATTCGCCGTGAGAAATGTCGATAACGAACTCAACGAATTGATTCAATTGGGACAAAGCCAAGGCTATTTGACACATGATCAGGTAATTTCCTATTTACCGGACGAAGAGATAGGATCAGAGAAGGTTGACCTGTTAATCTCGGCAATCGACGATCACAAAATCGAACTCATCTCTCATTCGCCCGGTAAATCACAAAGTGCAACCACCAATGAGTCAGCGATTGACTCAGGTGATGGGCAACCGACGCTGCAATTAACGCCTCCCGATTCGCCACGCGGAAATTCTGATCCCATTCGCATGTATTTGACCCAAATGGCAGAGATCCCGCTACTCGAACGAGACGAGGAGATTGCGCTGGCTAAAAAAATTGAGATCACCCGGCGTTCATTCCGCCGCGCACTTCTTTCTTCAGCATACGCGTTAAATCAGACGATTGAGACGCTCGACAAAGTGCATCAAGGGATCCTTCCTTTTGATCGCACAATCAAAGTATCGCTGACTGAAAGACTCACGAAAGAAGAGGTTCAGGCGAGAATGCCGCATAATCTTCCAACCCTGAAGCACCTCGCGACTCAATCCCGACAGCATTTCAAAAAATTAATTAGCCAGCGTACGCACCGTTCGGAATGGACAGACGCGAGAACGCGATTTCTGCGCAACCGTAAAAAATGCACGGTGCTGGCGGAAGAATTGAGCCTCCGCTCGCGGCGCATTCATCCGCTGATAGCGCATCTGGACCAATGTGCACAGCGCATGAACCAACTTCGTTCACTTATCCAACAGCATCGCAATAGCCCCGTCCTGCGTCCACAAACGACAAAATATCGTGCCGAACTCTATCGCTTGATGATGGAAACCCAGGAAAGCCCGCGCAGTTTGACTGAGCGGGTCAAGAAAGTGAAACGTCTTTACAACGATTTTGAAAATGTAAAACGTCAACT
>JAYYJN010000019.1:0-3271 GCA_036146215.1 Planctomycetota bacterium | reverse complement strand
ATCACCGTCGGCTCCGGCGGTGGCGGTGGTGGTGGCGGTGGTGCAGCAGTGCCCGAACCTTCCACCCTCGCCCTTCTTGGCTTGGCAGGATTGTTTGGTCTCGCGATGCTGCGACGACGTCGCTAGTCCATGCTAAAGGGCGAACTTAGCTCTTTAAAAGTAACGTTGAGCACTGTCAGCTTCGGCTGGCAGTGCTTTTTTTTGCACTGTCCAATCCTACAGGACTTCTCTATAAGAAAAGCTGATTCGTATCGATTGCATTCCTTTACCAAACAATCAAACACCACGCTGCTGTATTTTAAATGCAGCTAATTCAGGACAAACACGGTTGTTGGCATTCTCGGCCCGATGATCGTCGAGAGCCGTGTTGAGGCGAAACATTATGGCTTCAGTAAATCCATCAACATCGGCTGACAGTCGGGCAATGATTACTCCGTTTATCGACGGTCTTTTCGGCGGTGGTCTGTCGATTGTGTTGGTCGTCGGCCTGATTGTGGCGAAAATTCTTAATCCCGGTATGCAATTTCTCCAACTTGAAATTGGTTTACTGATCATTTTTTATCTGAATCTAGTAATCAATTGGCCACATTTTATGGCGTCTTACCGCATCTTATATGCAGATCAAAAATCGATCCGCGAGCACTCTTTCGTATCGATCGTCATGCCAATGGGTTTCTTGTTGCTGATCGCCGTTATCTCGGGATATGCATTCCTCGCCGGGACCACCCAGTTCGCTGAAAGCACTTGGATCACTGGCATCAAATTATCTCTTTTCGCACTCATGTCGG
This sequence comes from Planctomycetota bacterium, assembly GCA_036146215.1. Taxonomy (GTDB): domain Bacteria; phylum Planctomycetota; class Planctomycetia; order Pirellulales; family UBA7805; genus UBA7805. Next base: position 2,483 of record JAYYJN010000019.1, on the reverse strand, counting down.
TTCAACTGGCGTGGCATTACACGGGTCAATCGTGGGGGATGACTGCTTCCTACCTGTTCATCGGTGGCTTCCGCATGGAGCAGATCGAGAGTCTTCTTATCCGCAGTGGGTTTTATGCCCTGATGATTTTTCATGTCCTCCGATTGTTCAGTCGCGAGGAATTCTTACAAACATCTTTCTTTTTCGGCGAATCCATATCAGCCGAGCTTGTTGCATGGAGCAATAACTTTTTCTTACCGTTCTGGAGGGTTGTGCTGCTCGGCACAATTGCGGCAGGTCTTATCGGTTTCAATCGGCTTTCGGAGCGGGTGGGGCAGCCGGTTCCCAAGCGGAGTTGGATCCCATGGGTCGCGACCTACTCCTGGTACTTCATGGCTGATTTTCTCGGGGCGGATCTTTTTGCAATTGCTGCAATTCAAATCTTCCATGCTCTCCAATATCTCTCGTTTCCGCTTCGCGTTGAACTGAATCATTTCTCGGATTCTCATCGTGAGTCAAAAGACAAAGGCTTCCAACGAACAATTCACATGACGATTTACTATGCATTATTGGTCGGCTTCGGATGGTTTGCTTTCAAAGAAATTGGCGATCCGAGCGGCTCATCAAGCGCGTTGCGCATAATGATCGCAGCGTGCGTCGTTTCGGGCATCAATATCCATCACTACTGCATTGACAACGTGATCTGGAAAATACGAAAACCAGAGGTTCGAAGTGCCCTATTCGGACATCTTTCATAAACCGTCTTCGCTGCCGTGGGTGTTGCTAGTGCGCGGGCTGTTGGACGGTTTGCATCTCTTCCGCGATCTGCTCAGCCACATGACGGCCCGAATACATCGCGGCGTTCAGCGAGCCTTGTGTGCAGAAATCGCCGCAAAGGTAGACGTGTGAATTAATTTTCCCTTGAGCGAACGCGGGAGGCACTCCGGCAGCTTGATTCGGCAGCGCTTCATCAATTCGATAGGTTCGGAGATGTTCCCACTGTTCAACCTGGTCGCCATACCAAGCCCGCATTTGCTCGACCACTTTCTGCTCTAAGTCTTCTTGGATGAAATCCTGTAATACGGACAGCGAAATCAGATGCTGACCCGGTGGCGCGTAGTCAGGTGAAACAAGACTCGGTACACAAAGGTTATTCACCGGACCGGTCCCCTCCCCATTCAAAACCAACGAGGGTTCGTTCAAAGGAGGTTGGGCGGCGCGAAAATAGAGACAGGCGACTTGGCGTTTTTGGTAGCTGTCAAAAGGTTGACCGAGGAGTCTCGCGGTAGCCTCTCCGCCGGTTGCAAGTACAATTGCATGGCCCTTTATTTCCGAGCCATCTTCCAACCGGACGATGTTATCGACAACGGCTTTTACGAGGCATCCAAAGCGTAATCTATCTCGGGGCAATCCGGCAGAAAGCTGGCGAGCAATTTGACCGATTCCCTTAGCGGGTAGTGTTACGGCACCTCTGCTGAACATCTGGAAAACAAAATTAAGCATGCGGCTCGATGTTACGAGATCATGATCGAGAAATATGCCGCCAAAGAAAGGCCTGAAAAATTGATTGATAATCCTCGGGCTAAATTGATAACTCTTCAACTCCGCCAGCGTCGTTCTATCTTCGGCATGGAAAATATTGAATAACGATTTTGAGTTTACGGTCGAGCGTAATTTTGCGATTCTCAGCTTGTCTGCAAACGACCCGATCGGCGAAAAAATTGTTGGGATTGCTTTGAACGGTTGTCGCCACGGATCGACGAGTCGGTGGAATTTCCCCCCAGAGCGAATCAAAGCTCCCGGAGTAAACTTACGGAGTCCAAGTTTTCTGTAATTCAAAAGACGAGCTGCCTCCGGGTAAGCGGTAAGCAGCACCTGAAACCCTCGATCAAGGAGAAAACCCTCATACTGATCGGTTCGTACGCGACCTCCGGGAACATCCGATGCTTCGACAAGCGTGAACGGTATATTGGCTTGATGAAGCCGATGAGCGCAGGCCAAACCGGAAACCCCGCCGCCAACAATGACGACCCTGTCCGGATTACTCATCTCTCTGCCTGCGAGCGTGATTAACGATGCGAACGGTCACAGTACCGGAGGTGGGACTCGAACCCACACGTCCTTGCGGACACTGGATTTTGAATCCAGCGCGTCTGCCAATTCCGCCACTCCGGCAAATGTGCCTGACGACACACCAACTCGCCCTTTCGAGTCCTACACGAATTAAACTCGATCCGGGACGGATGCAGAATTCTACCAGCTAAAAAATAGGCTGTACAGCGAGAGTGCAGGAATGAGAGTTGACCGATAACTAGGATCATCCTAAGGTGGGAAAAACTCGAATTGGCGAACTCTGACTTCTCTTAATGGCAATCCCTCAGCCTAACAAAACGATGCGTGTCATACTGTTTGAAGACCAAAAAGCCGCAGATCTCTATCCTGCATCCCTAGCACGCCCGACTGCAACGATTCCTTGTGGTGGTTACCGGTTGGAGGAACTTGTT
>JAYYJN010000018.1:0-3581 GCA_036146215.1 Planctomycetota bacterium | reverse complement strand
GGCCGGCAGTATCAACGATGATTGGCAGTTCCAAGGCCCTTTTCCCAATGGCCACCAGCAGGAGCAACACGATATGATCGCCGCGCTAATGAACGGTGATGTTTACAACGAAGGGGAATATGGCGCGAAGAGTACGTTTACTTCCATTCTCGGCCGCGAGGCCTGTTATAGCGGTCAAATCCTGAGGTGGGACGATCTACTTGCCAATGGCAGAGAACTTGCCCCGGGCATCGATCAATACACCTTCGATACGGTTGCCCCGACGCAGCCCAATGCAGATGGCCTCTACTTCGTGCCGACCCCCGGCATTTATAAGCCGATGGTCGACAAAGCAGTGTAAGCATTAGGGTTGAATGTAAATCGTTATGACCGCGTGAAGCTTGAGCGTTTCAACCTTCAAGATTCTGTTGCAGGGCGGTTAAATACCTCGAAGAACAATGAAAGCGCTCCCGCTTCCGGTTCGAATTTGCAGCATCACACCTTGTTGCGGATCAATCTGCTCGGCGGCTGACGCAAAATCAGCTGGCGACCGCACAGGCTTGCGATCGATACTTTCGAGGGTGCTGCCGGCAGGTATCCCGGCCTTTGCGGAGGGCGACCCCGGAAGCACATTGACAATCCGAACTCCCTCACGGTTATCCATCGACGGTGCGACTGTCAGGCCTAATTTCTCGCTCGTCACCGTTTCCGCGCTCTGCTCGGTCGGGACATTCAGTCGCCGGCCATCGGATAATTGATCGGTGGTCGGTAGTTCAGCGAGGGACGCCGAAATTTCACGGGAATTTCCATCGCGTATAATACGTACCGTATGCGGCTTATTCAGCGACGAACGTTCCACGACCGATTGCAGTTCGGAGGGTGTGCTGACCGACACACCGGCAAAATGCGTGATGACGTCGCCAGCTATGAGGCCGGCGGCACCACCAGGCGAATCCGGAAGCACGGAAGATACGATCACACCACCTCGCCGTGGCAGATTAAATTGTTTACCCAAAGTATCGGTCATCTCTTGAATCTGAACACCGAGATAGGCACGTCGAACTACGCCATCATCAAGCAACTCGCCGGTCACCCACGAAACAGTTTCCGATGGAATAGCAAAGCCAATCCCATTGTATCCACCGCTCCGAGATGCGATGGCCGTGTTGATGCCAATAAGCTCTCCTTGAAGGTTGACGAGAGGCCCCCCAGAATTTCCCGGGTTGATTGCGGCATCGGTTTGCAAAAACTGGGAACGTGTTGCAGCAGAGAGAGATCGCCCTTTGCCGCTGATGATTCCCGCGCTCACGGTGTGATGTAATTCAAAAGGCGACCCAATCGCAATCACCCAGTCGCCGATTTCCATTTGATTTGATTTGCCAATGGGGATTGCAGTCAGATTACTCGCACCCTCGATCGTAAAGATTGCCAAGTCAGTGAGTCGATCGGTCTTTATATTTGACCCTTTGAAAGTTCGTCCATCTGCGAGTTGTACGGTTAATTCGGACGCTCCCTGCACGACGTGATTGTTGGTGAGAACGATACCGCGAGGATCAATGATCACGCCGGACCCGGTCCCCTGAGTTTGCCGACGCATCGAGTCACCTCGAAACGGTTGCGATTGCATGCCGCCACCAAATTGGTCAAAAAAACGTCGTATCTCCGGCGGGAGATTTTTCATCTCGTCTGTCAGCGGATGTCCCGCCACGGGGGAAGCGATTTTGACCGAAATGGCAACAACCGCTGGCGTTGCCCGATCCGCCGCTTGACGGAAGGCCCGCGATAGCGTGTGTGCCTGCGCGACTGAAGCAGCGGTATCTTCGTCGGCCCGGAGACACGCAGTGGAAACGAAAAAAAGGAAGGGGGTACAAAACACGCAAATTGCAGAAAATAAGCTGAAATGACGCATTTAAATTAACTCCGACGATGCGGTGGGAATTCTCTCTGTGAGCAGGAACTCGCTTATAGGACCCTGACGATTGCCGGTATTATTTTCGTCTCGTCAGATTCCGTCAAGCGAATCCGCTGAGCAATTGAGAAAAAGCGTGCAGGCTTGGTTGGACACGCACTTTTTTTACATTGTGATATAGGTTACCAGATCGTGTTCGGGTATTCCCTAATCCCCAACAAAAAAGGGAATCTTGAATGTGTTTTATGTACCGTGGGAAAAGGGTTGGTGTTTCCGGTGTCTAAAAGGCAGCCTATTAATGGGATGAGCAAATCAAAGGGATAAAGACACGAATACATTTTGCCCGTTACGTACTGGACGGACGCTGATATAAAAGTCACATTGTCTCCGTATCCTCTGCGGAGCAATATAGTGAGCACAGCAGCGACTTTTCCGGTCATTAACCCGGCAACGGGCGCCATTTTCGACGAGCATCCCGTCATCTCGGGCTCCGAGGTGAACGATCGGATTGAAGGTGCGCACAATGCATTTATGAACTGGAGACTTACGCCCTTTGCAGAACGATCCCGGGTGCTGCTTGCCGCTGCAGATCTTTTGCTTTACGAACGCGATTTGTATGCCGCCCGTATCACCTCCGAGATGGGTAAACCGATCACTCAAGCCCAAGCGGAAATTGAGAAGTGCGCGTGGGTATGCAGATACTATGCAGAGCAAGGGGAAAAATTACTCAAAGGAGAGAAAATAATGATCGAACAGGGCGAGGCCACCGTTGTGCCCTGCCCGCTTGGCGTCGTATATGCAATCATGCCTTGGAATTTTCCTTTCTGGCAGGCTTTTCGCGCTGCCGCGCCAGCGCTGATGGCCGGCAACGCAATGTTGCTCAAAGGCGCCCCGAATGTACCCGGATGCAGCCAAGATATTTCTTCAATTTTTTCAAAGTCAGGTGCGCCGTTTGGATTATTTAACGATCTGCCGATTCATTTATCCGACAGCCCCGCTGTGATTGCAAATCCATTGGTTCGCGGCGTTACATTAACCGGTAGTGAGCGTGCAGGCCGCGAAGTTGCTGCGGTGGCAGGTCGCCATCTCAAGAAATGTGTATTAGAACTTGGCGGGAGTGATCCTTACCTCATTTTGGAAGATGCGGATTTGCAGCTTGCTGTCGATCGGTGTGCGACCAGCCGGATGCTATGTGCAGGTCAAGTCTGCATTGCTGCCAAACGGATCATTGCAGTTGATGGAGTGTATGATGAATTCCGGGATATGTTAGTTGAAAAAATTAAATCCTATGCGATGGAAGATCCCGACAAACCAGAGTGTCTCCTCGGGCCGCTCGCGCGGGAGGACTTACGCGACACGGTTCATCGGCAAGTAACCGATAGTGTCTGCCTGGGTGCAGATTTGGTGTGTGGCGGTCACATTCCGGAACGCGCCGGTTGGTGGTATCCGCCAACATTACTGGAAAATATTACGGTCGGCATGCCAGCATTTGACGAAGAAATCTTCGGGCCTGTAGTATCACTTGTTCGAGCTGAGGACACGAGGCGTGCAATTGCACTTGCCGGGAATACTCGGTTCGGGCTTGGCGGTGGCATATTCACGAAGAATGCTGCGCGAGGCGTAGAGCTTGCTACCTATGAAATCGATGCAGGTTGTTTAGCGGTGAATGATTTTGTTCGAAGTGATCCGCGGA
>JAYYJN010000017.1:0-12381 GCA_036146215.1 Planctomycetota bacterium | reverse complement strand
GTCATCCTACTTCTTGCGATGGCATTAGCGCGGCCGGTTTTTCACTCATCTGGTTTCTTTTCAGCCGGTTCAGCACCGGTCGCCGCAGCAATCGCGTTTGATACCCGACCACGCATGAATTACCTCCGAGAGAATAAGACTCGCCTCCAACTTGCGCGGGACGTCGGGCTCAAAGTGATTGAACAATTGCCCAAAGGCAGTCAGATTGTCGTTCTCGACTCAACCGGACCCCGGAGTCAGTTCGATCGCGATCGAGGGGCGTCAATCGATCGTATTTCCCAATTGGCAGAAGCCGATGGCACGGCCGATCTCGACGCTCTGGTGGACAACGCCATCACACTGTTGGAAAAAAGCGCGCAGCCAAGAAAAGAACTATACTTGCTGACCGATTTTGGTGCCGTGGATTGGGACTCCCAGTCGTCCGAAGCGGCTTGGAAACGAAGGATTGAAAAAAATCCTGACATTCATTTTTCTCTTTTGGACGTCGGTGCCGAGAATCCGACAAACGTCTCGCTAGGCGATCTTCGTCTCGACCGCACGGTCGTATCCGAAAAAGACCTGATTGGCATTCGGACTGAATTGAGGTGCCTCGGTTGTTCGGGTCGGCAATTGGTCGAGTGCTTTGTGTTTGATTCAAACGGCAATCCCGAGAAAAAGGGCGAAAAATGGTTCGATTGTCAGACAAACGATCGATTGCCGGTTGATTTCCAGATTCGCGCCGGGGACCAAGGAATTCTACAAGGATATGTTGAACTCTCCCGGCAAGACAATTTACCGATTGACAACCGACGGTATTTTACAATCTCTATTCGTGATCCTTATCAGATACTGCTCGTAACGCCCGAACCGGTGGAGCGACAAAGCCGTATCTTATCAACCGCGATTGCCCCTCCAACCCTTAGCCAACAGGGGGAGACTCGCTACGAGTTGGAATCGATTTCCTATGCTGCCTTGTCCAATCAGAATCTGGATGGACTGGACGCTGTCTGGCTCTTGGACCCACCTCCACTCTCGGCAGAACAATGGAACCAACTATTGACACTGGTCGACGGTGGTAACGGCCTGGCCATTGCCCTGGGGAGCAATGCGGGAATGACACCCGAGGTGTTTAACGCCACCGCATCACCTGAAATCATGCCCGCGCCGCTACTGCGTCAGTGGCGGGGTGATCTATATTTGTCTCCGCAGCAACTCGAACACCCGGTGCTACGACGGTTTAAGTCCCGCGAGGGGAGCATCCCCTGGCAGGAAAATCCTGTATTCAAAATCTGGGAAGTGGGTCCCCTGTATGAGCAAGCACGAATATTGATCCCCTATAATAACGGCAAACCGGCACTTATCGCTCGTGATCAAGGACGGGGCCGTGTTTTACTACTCACCACATCGCTTACGGCAACCAACGGAAAACCGTGGAATGAACTGTTAGCGCCACGGGAATTGGCCTGGCCGGGTTTTGTGCTTGTTGGCATGATGGCCGAATATCTCGTCGGTGGCACTGAAGCGCAACTGAATTACCGCACTGGTGAGCTGGCACGGTTGCCGATCTATGCGGAAGACCGCAGCATTGATTCCTATCTTCTGCAATCCCCAACAGGAAGCCGGCGGATTGCACCAACCGACCAGGGTGAGCAGATCTTGGTGAGCAGCACAGAATTTCCCGGAAACTACCGAATTGGTGCTGGAGGTAAGGAGGGTACCGAGTATGGATTTAGTGTGAACTTGCCTGCTGAACAAACTGATCTTTCGCGGGCAGATCAGGTTGACTGGGCACAGCGATATCCTCCCGAGCGTTTACCGATCCATACATTGACCGATTCACTGAATCGCTTGCGCGAAGATGCCGAAGCAAAAACCAAATGGGAAGCCGCTCCCTGGTTGCTTCTCGCGCTATGTATCGTGGTGGCAAGCGAAGGTCTGCTGGCCACATTTTTCTACCGTCGATCCAATCCATCATAAATGACATCGGATCAATACCGTTAAAAATTTTTCGACCTGATCATGCAGCACTGGCGACTTAGCCCCATCACGGAACAGTATTTCTCCGGCGGAGCATATTTTGTGTTCGCCATGATTGCCGTTGCGCTATTGGCAATCTGGGCAGCATCGCTGCTGCTTACCCCGCTGCCGATGAAGCGGAGGATTGTGCTGGCAGCTCTTCGTTTCACCATGATTTTAGTTCTCTTGTTCGTAATCCTCCGCCCGAGTCATATCACAACGGAAAGTGAAAGGCAGTCGGCGACCCTGCTGGTGCTGATCGACAAATCGCGCAGCATGCAAATAAAAGACACGCCAAGCGGCGAATCACGATGGAAACAGATGCAAAAATTACTGTCGACTGTAAAGCGCCCACTCGAGCGATTACGGCAGGAAAAGGATTTTGAAGTAAGCATTTATGCATTTGATAAAAGAGCAGATTCGATTGATCTGAATCGCATCTTATCAGCCTCTACCCTGCCCGATGGGAGTGAAAGTGGATACGGCGTAAGCATGCAGGACGTCCTGCGAAGAGAAGACGGAAAGCGATTGCTGGGAATGATTCTTCTTGGAGATGGCGCAGAACAGACGCTTGGAATGACAGAAATTGATCCCGATAGCATGGCACGGTTGCTCGAACGCCTCGGCTGTCCGCTGTATGCGGTGCCTTTCGGAGATCGCAAAGGCGACGGAGAAACGCGAGATATCGAAGTTTCATCCATGCCGGATGACTTTGTCGTCTTTGCAAAGAACCGTGTGCCGATCCGGGGAACTCTGCGGATCTCGGGTTATTTGAATAAAGATTTGCCACTCGAGTTGGTTCTGATCAATGCGGACGGCAGAGAGGAATTGGTCGCTAGTCAATCGGTAACACAAGGTGAAACGAACAACGATATTCCATTTGAATTTGATTACATTCCTGATCAGCCCGGTAAATACAAAATCGTCGTGCGAGTTCCCCCGCAAGCAGGAGAAATCACCACGGACAATAACGCGTTACCTGCGGTGCTGACTGTACTCGAAGGCGGTATACGAATTCTTTATGTCGAGGGTGAAATCCGCCGCGAACAGCGATTTCTGTGACGTGCGCTGGCAAGCTCACCTGACATGGACCTGACCCTGCTTACGCTTAATCCACGCGACAGGGAGCGTTGGCCACGCAAAGACCTTGCTTCTTATTTTGAACCGGGCGCATTCGACGTTACGATCCTCGGTGACGTTGACTCCCGCGTTTTTCTACCTGAAAATGTTGGCTCGCAGACTCAAGGAGATCTTCAGTTGCTGCGGCAAAGTGTTCTCGACGGCGCTGGACTATTGATGCTTGGAGGATGGCATAGTTTCCGAGCTGGCGGCTATCACAGAACACCGCTGGCGGCAATCAGCCCGGTGGAAATGGATCCTCAACTTGATCGATTTGTGATCCAGCAATTCGACGCACCGATTGATCAGAGCCTTCACCTGCCGGGGCCACTCGTGATGCAACCGACCGTTCCTTGGGGCGAGGAAAGTGAGATCATGCAACTTACCTCCGAGGGAAACAATCGCGCAGCTTGGCTACAGCTTCCCCCTTTGACCGGGGCCAACCGATTCCGAGGGATCAAGTCTGGAGCTCGCGTTCTGGCCGATGACGGCAAAGGACACCCGCTGCTTGCCACGGCGGAACCTGGAGGTCGAGTGGCAGCGTTCGCCGGAGATTCCACGTGGCGATGGGTAATGAAAGGTTTTCGTAATAGCTATCAACGATTCTGGAGGCAGGTCGTTCTGTGGTTGGCCCGCAAGGAGGAACAAAACATCAATGATATCTGGGTCAAATTGGATCGTCGTCGATTCACCCCAGGTGAGCGTATTGCCTTTGATGCCGGCCAGAGAAAGCGAATCGGTAATCTGAAAAACGTGCAACTCGTTGCGTCGATCCTCGGCCCGGATGGTCGTCGCGAATCGATTTCTTTGGTTCGAAGTGGCGACAAGTACTCAGGTGTCATTCGGGACTGCGAAAAGCTCGGAAATTACACGCTCACCGTTAGCACCAAGGGTGAGGCTACCGCACGAAGTGATTCTGCACAGTTTTTTGTTTACACCAAAGATCGCGAATTATCAGGCACCACGAGCGATGCCTCGCTACTTCAGAGCATGGCTTATCAAACCAAAGATGTGGGAGGTAAAGTGGTCCCCCCGGAAACATTAAATCGCCTCGTCGAGCAATTACTTGTCACTCCGGTAGAAATGGAAGAGAAAATCAAAGTGAGTGTCAGCTTCTGGGACAAATGGTATGTGCTGGTGATCTTTGTCGGACTGATCGGGAGCGAATGGTTTCTCCGGAAATTGTGGCGATTGGTTTGAAGTCAGGTCGAATCAGGGAATCTGGGCCGTCCAGTTGTCGGAGGCATACTTCTCTCGCACGAGGTGATCGAGATCGGCGTGGGACCACTCGGTGAGACGCTTCGGATATCCCCACGCGGATAGTAGCCCTTCAACAACCTTTTCGCGTGGCAAATTCAGGTTCGTGACAAAGTCTGCGTGAGAGCGATTTTCACGATATTCGGGCTGCCGAGGTGGAAATCGCAGATATTCTGTGATCGGAGTAAGTGGCATGTCATAAAGCAATGTCCCATGGTAAAGCAAGTAATCCTTGCGACAACGAAGACTATTGCCCGATACTTTTTTTCCCTTCACTGCAAGATCGCTTGTTCCTTTACGTGCAATATCAGGGACCATATCTCGAAGCCCATTGATCAATGTCGAAAGAACATACGCATGCGCCCGATCAATCGACCGTAACTCTGGAGACTGTTTTAAGGAAAGAACGACCGCATAAAACAGGCAACCGGGACCGGCAACGATCGCGGCACCACCGCTACTCCGTCGAAGTACAGGAACGGCATCCTCACTACAACGCCTCCGGTCTACTTCCTTTTCAAGACTGGAACCCCTTCCAATTACCACAAACCATTGGGTCGGCTCCCAAATACGCAAAAATCCACCTTTTTCACTATCGCGTTCAGCAGCGAGCAACATGGCTTCATCAAACGCAATGTTTTCCTCGGCGGAGTGAAATGTTTTCTCAATCAGTTTCATAGCGTTACTTGAAATCCGCATCCCGGGCCCTAGCTTGGCGTGCAGCGAGGTGAAAGCACCTTGCAACAGGCCTCTATCGTAGTTCCGTGGCTCTGTTTGATCCACAGGATGGTAAAAATGAGAGGTTTGCCGGTCGATGAGTCGGCCATATCGCGGGATGCTCGAATTTCTGCTTACATCAGCGTGCAGTCGATCACCAACCCTACCCGCCGACCCCCCGATGCGCTAAAGTTATTAAATGACTGAATCTGCACCACCCGCTGACAGCCCGCAAGATCGCGAAGTTCTACCTCCGGTAGAACAACCGTCTGCCGGATTTATCATTCAACTCTTTGTGATTCCCGGTATGATCGTGCTGCTGATCGTGCTCCTTTGGCTCGGGTTTTCTTGGCTCGCTCACCGCGGTACCCAGCCTGAAGAAATAGTCAGACAAATGCGACAAAACAAGGCCAACAGCTGGCAACTGGCGTACAATTTCTCTGAGGAACTCCGACAGAATGAGACTTATCGAACAGATCAAGAGTTAGCAAACGAAGTTGCTGCGTTTCTCAATGATCTGCTGGATCAACCGTTGCCGCCCAATAGCGAAAATGGATTTGGGGGGACCAGTCCACGAAGCCAGGAAATTGCGCGACGTGGATTTCTTTGTAAGGCCCTTGGAGAATTTTTGGTGCCCGAGGCGGTACTCCCCGTTTTAATTCGGGCGGCTTCAAATCATGCAGATGATGATGAATTGCGGGTTAGGCTCGCTGCAATTGAGGCGATTGCCCTTTTGGTTGATAACACCCACACGCCAGGCACCGATGTTTCTCCGGAATTACTCGCTTTGCTTCTGGCAAACTCGGAGAACGATGATCGGAAAATTGCTTCGCGAGCCGTCGTGGCACTTGCCGCTACGGGGCAACCCGAAGCGACCAGCCGACTCGAAGAAATGCTCACCGAGGCCCATCACGTCGATGTCATTTATAATGTGGCGACTGGACTGGCACGCCTCGGTAACGCTGCTTGTCTCGAAACGCTCGAAGAGATGCTTGACCCGAACAATGAGCGGGCCTTGTCTGAGGAATCAAATCCCAGTGAGAGAGAACTGAAGCGGTTGCGGATTCTTCTCAACGCACTACGGGCAGCGCAAGTATTACGAGCCAACAATTCTCAGACCAATCTTCAACCACTTGAGCCAGCTATTCAAACGTTGCAATCGACGGAAGAAAATCCGCAAATCCAAATGGAAGCTGAATTGACCATTCGGGCCCTACAGAATCCGGTGCCCGCTGGCAGCTCGTCCAAACAGTAGTGCCCCCCGCTAGCATTGGTAGTGACTGCCCTGCTTCCGTGCGATCATCGATTCCTACCCGGGTTGCTGAAACGAAATCAATCTTTCGCATCTGCATCAATTGATGTATAAGCCGCTTCCGATTTCTCCGCTTCGGGACGGAAATGCTTTGCGACCGAACCGCGCAAAACATCCTGAACGGCTATGCCATTCCTCTTTGTTTCTTTCTGGACAAATGCCATGTTGTACAAACTTTCATGGGTACGTTTTCTTGTCTCCATCATCGTGGTCAACCTTCCCCCACTGGCCGCTTCCGCAAATCACAATCCCGTGGAAGCAATCCTCGGGAAAGCAGAATATCTCGGCACGATTCCCTGCGCGGGTCCAATCACCAATCCTTGCGAAATTATTTACCAACAGCAGCAGATCGATACCTGTCATTTGCGGAATGACATCTTTTTTGAAGAACAGTGGATAACAACTTACGAACCGGTATGGGAAACAGAAATGCGTACGTGCCATTACACGATCGCAAGGCCTGAAACTCAGACCATCGAGCGCGAGGTCCGCTGCATCACCATCAAACCGGTCTGGGAAACTCAGGTTTGTGATCGAAGTTACGATGTTGTAAAACAAGTTGTCGAAACTAAGGAATGTGAAGAGCGCTATACCATCAGCCGACCCGTCATGGAAACCGAGTGTAGAGAACAGAAGGTACAAGTGCAGCGATGTGTCACGCGCACCGTGGAAAAAGAAATTCCACAAGTGTCACACCAGCCGGTCACTCGCATGAAAACCACATATGTCGACAAGGGACAGTATGTAACACAAAACGTGGAAAAACCACGAAAGCTTCAATTCAGCTTTCTCAAATGGGCCCCCGGAGGCTGGGGCGTTGATCCGGCCAATGGAAAAAAGAGATATGAGCTGCCAGGATTTGTTTGGGTCAAACAACCAAAAACCAAAATGGTCTCCGAACAAGTCTGGCAGGCGAATCAAGTTGCGGTAGAGGTACCCGAAACGACCTATGAGCAAGTGGTAACCAACATCAAGGTACCCACAGAAATTAGCGAATGGGTAACCGAGGAGGAAATCCGTCGGGTGCCGGTTTGCGTTTGCAAAATGGTAACCGAAGAATGTGTCCGCGTTGTGCCGATCACCACCTGTCGTGAAGTCATTGAACGTGTTGAGAAGAAGGTCAACATTCCTGTTTGTCGCTACATCCGAAAAGAAGAAGTGCGACGAATGCCTTATACATACACAAGGATGATGTATGAGCAACGGGTCCGCGAAGTGCCAGTCCGAGTATGCAAAATGGTACCAGTACGAAAAAAAATCCGGATGCCGCGAAGTGTGCAAACCATGGTGCCGGGCAAAAAAGTGGTTTCGATGCCACAATTGGTCGTACTGCAGCAAAACAACCATGGATCTCAATCGGGGCAATCGTTCGTGGCGAGCGTCGGCCGCTTTGCAACTCGTCAAGCAACTTGGCCCTTGGCGGGAAAGACCCCTTCAGCAAGCTGCCGCGACCAAGATACGGTCACTGCTTCACAAAACCGTCGTGGCAGTGAGTGGGCCGACGATAAAAAAAAATTGCTGCGATTCAAGTGTAATTCAAGCACTTACCCGAAAATCAACGTCTGAAATCGCCCTTCGGGAATTTCCAAAACCTGCTGGCAACGCTGGCATGCCATTTAACCGCCCCTCTTTATTATCCGGCAGCTTGATGTAGCCGTCGAGTCAGAGTTTTTCTATGATTGCCGCCCGCTCTTGATCGGTTGATTCAATGAATTGGCGTCGAGTTATAACAGCCAAAGCAGTACGCTGATTATGAGCAACACGACAACAGCAGCCCACCACCAACTTTGACCCGACCGATCATGAGCCGTGAGATAATGACCACATATCGGACATTGAGGTGCGTCTTCATAGAAATCGCTGCCGCATTCCGGACAAGAGATAGTCTGCGTGCATTCGCCCCCCGTGTCATCGCAACCGTCCGCCTCATCAGGATACTCATCGTCTCCCAAATCGTCCGCGTATTGAAATTCAACCATCCGAAATGTATTCCCTGCAGTCGCACGTTTGTGACCGTTGCCTCTCGCTTCGAATTTTTGCACCTTAACAGCCTGAGCCAGAATAAAAAAGCGGCGTGGCATCATACGACAATCCGTCAAGGAGGACGAGTGTGAATACGTTGAAAACATTGGTTGTCCTGACAGTTCTAGTAATGGTCGGATACGGTCTGTATGTCGGTCTGAACAATGGGTTTCAATTTGAAAACCTACAGACCGAAACGCCGGAATGGCTGCATCAAGAAATGCAAACTGAAAATGGCATACCTCAGTTCACACCGCCACAAATCACCGAGCCGACGATGCCCGTACAACCGGGTGCGGCAAATAGTGTGTCGAACAACGTTGCTACCGGTGCCGCACCAGGTAATGGAAGTGTTGCCGTACCCTCGGCAATCATCCCATCGACCGAATCAAAAAATCCGGTGCCCGCCTCAGTGCCTCCGGTGAGTGTGCCCCAAGCTCGCTATCCTGCCAATCCAAATGTTCAGGCGGCGACTGTCGCCAATGAACAAACGAAATCCACAACGTCGCGGCCCTCCACGGTTGTGCCCTCCGAGTCGGTTTCCGCGCAGTCCGTCGGACCCGTCGGCATTGCAACTTCCTCGCCGACCGTATCACCCTCGCCAACGGCACCAGCAACGAATAACGCCACCACATCGTCCGGCGACGGGAAACTCTCGACACAGGATGAACTTTCAGAATTACCGCTGCCCGCTGCGATCGGTTCAGTCCCCGAAATGACGGTCGGAGACAAATTGAACCTCAGCCAAGATCTTGCATTTACGACCGCAATGAAATCGGCAAAGATGCAACTCGAACAGGGTCAACTTGCAACCGCGTTGCTGACTCTCTCCATCTGGTATGAAGACCCCCGATTGAATCCAGCCCAGCAGAGCGAATTGACCCAATTGCTCGACCAAGTATCTGGATCAGTCATTTACTCACGGAAGCACCTCATCGAACCAGCATACACGGTACAGCAAGGCGAAACATTGCAACAAATCGCTCAAGCACATCGGGTGCCAATCGGTTTATTGGTAAAAATCAACGGCATTCAAAATCCACAGAATCTCACGCCAGGGCAAAAAATTAAAGTAGTGCGGGGGCCTTTTAATGCGACCGTAAATGGTTCCAAAAATGAACTCACGCTTTGGTTGGGTGGACGCTATGCAGGAAGATTTCCGCTTGTCATGGGCCCCGAGTTCCAATCGATTGTCGGGCCGTTTGTTGTTCACCAGAAAACGCGAATGCACCCCGAACGTGGGAACCAACCTTGGATTCGGCTAACCCCCGGATTTGGAACAACCGACAGTCCTCCGCCGTCTGATCCGCAGATTGGCATTGCGGGAATGCAACAGCCGGAGACGGTGGCTCAGGGATCGACTCCGGGGCAAATGGGGGTCTCGGTTCAAGATGCAGACGATCTATATGATATTCTCTCGCAAGGATCTAAAGTAACGATCCAACGCTGATTAACGCGTCTTAGTGTTATGAACGTTGCCAAACCGCGTCCACCAACGCAATGGTAGCAACGGAACACTAATGGCATGCGTAAATATCTCTTACGCATCCAAGTTGCTGATTGGCCTCGCGACTGGTCACAGCTCGCGTGCCCGTTACAATAAACGCCATCTCGGTGCCCGAGGGATCTTTCGAAAAAATACCTGCACACAAGCGTGAGGAATCAATACATCGTGTACGATAAAAACGCCTTGATGACCCTTGTTCGGGAAAAAGCACTCCAATTCGGCGAATTCACACTCGTATCGGGCAAGAAAGCGTCCTATTACTTGGATGGAAAACAGATCACGCTCGACGCGATCGGGGCGCATCTGGTGGGTGAGGGGATTTTAGACCTTTTGAGTGACCGGCTCCCTGACGCGGTAGGTGGAATGTCGATTGGAGCAGACCCGATCACTGCTGCAGTATTAACGCTAGCCGGGAGTCGCACTACACCTCTTCGTGGCTTCATGGTTCGCAAGGAGCCGAAAGGTCATGGTCTAGAGCGTTTCATCGAAGGTCCAGTACGTCAGGGCGATCGTGTTGTGATCGTGGAAGACGTGGTGACGACAGGAGGATCTTCATTACTGGCCATTGATCGGGCAACGCAATTCGGACTGGAAGTTGAAGGAGTGATTGCAATCATTGATCGTCTTGAGGGGGGGGAAGCCGCATTTCTTGAGCGCGGATACTGGCTAAAAAGCTTGCTCACCGTTCAGGATTTCGGGATTGAACCGGCAAAAACACCCTCCTGAGGCCAACCGGGAGGAAGATACCGGTTCGATCTCATGCCGACACACCTAAGGGGTCGATGAAATCAAGGGCGCTAAGAACCGATCCTCAAACATTCCTTTTTCAAGATTGTGCAGGCATGGAAACATCATTGCATCGTGATCTAAAATCTCACTATGCAGATGATCGGAATTGCCTGGAGGTGCCTTTAGGCGACTATCGAATTGACGCGATTGCAAATGATTGGCTGGTCGAAATCCAGCATGGGTCTTTGTCCGCGATTCGCACTAAGGTCAGGTCCCTTCTCGATTCTCATCAAGTTCTAGTGGTTAAGCCACTCCTTCGCACCAAGCAACTCATTAAACGCAAAAAGAAAAAAGGGCCTGTGGTAGGTCGCCGCAAAAGTCCGAAGCGCGCACGTTGGCTGGATATCTTTGATGAATTATTATACTTCACTAGCGTTTTTCCGCACCCACGATTAGTGATCGAGTTCGTCATGGTCGATGTCGAAGAATGGCGCTACCCGGGACACGGGAGAAGGCGTCGATGGAGCAAAAACGATTTTGTTGTCGAAGATCAAAAACTCCTAAGCGTTCACGATGCAACACGGCTGCGTCGGGTGGAAGATCTTTGGCAACCGCTCGGCGATCTGACGCTGCCTCGGCCTTTTCATACGGGTCAGATGGCCGAAGCGCTCGGAGTGTGCAGAGAAACCGCACAGCGGATAGCATATGTCATGCGGCAGACCGGGGCGATCCATCAAGTCGGAAAGCAAGGAAATGCGATCCTTTATGAACGACCCAAAAAACGTGGAAGAAAATTAGTAAAAGGAAAAAAGAAGCGGAAATCGAAACGAGGTATTTCCGCAAATCCGATCACGGCAAAAACGGATCCGATCCAAAAAAATAACGCGGTGCTCTCAACCAATACGCGGAGACCTGTCACCATTCAGGGCTTGTGAATCCTACTCGAAATGCGTAGCCTACGTGGGCTTCTTGAATCCACAGCACGATAGTCCACGAAACGTACGGACCGATTGAGACGCTGCGAGTATGACCGATAGATCGATACAGACCCGTCAGTCACGCATTTGCCATTTACCTGGTGTCCGGGTAATCGGAACCGGCAGCTATGTCCCCGAAAATATAGTTGCGAATGAAGATTTAGCATCGCTTGGCTGCGATGCCGACTGGATTGTGCAACGCACCGGCATCCAAGAACGTCGTCACGCGAGCGCTGACATGAAGACGAGTGACATGGCGACGATCGCTGCAGCGCGTTGCCTTGAGCAATCGGGCCGCCAAGCAGAGGAAGTAGATTTGGTGGTGTTGGGCACCTTTACCGCCGATTTACCAATGCCTGCAACGGCCTGTCAGATTCAAGATCGGCTAGGTATAAATGCTCCGGCGTTTGACATTCAGGCCGCGTGCGCCGGTTTTATTTACAGCATGATCACTGGAATGCAATTCGTTGCCAATGGCACCAGCAAACTTGCATTATTGGTCGGTGCCGATACGAATTCCCGCGTTGCCAACCCAAACGATAAAAAAACTTATCCTTTATTCGGCGATGGTGCAGGTGCAATACTCGTCGAATCGGGTAATACAGATCAGGGGCTTCTCGCCTATACGCTCGGGGCTGACGGATCGGGACATGATCTTCTTTGCATTCCAATGGGTGGTTCGGCTGATCCGGTCAATGCATCGGGGGCAAATCAGGGCCAGCAATTTATGAGGATGGAAGGTCGCC
>JAYYJN010000016.1:0-10935 GCA_036146215.1 Planctomycetota bacterium | reverse complement strand
TGGGTTCAGGGTAGCGGAGCGATGCAAATTCCATTGAACCAGGATTTAGAGGGCAATCCGCTCGATGAAGTATCAGCACTCGATGTCACGTGGACTGGGCGAATGCATTTTGACAACACTA
This sequence comes from Planctomycetota bacterium, assembly GCA_036146215.1. GTDB lineage: Bacteria > Planctomycetota > Planctomycetia > Pirellulales > UBA7805 > UBA7805. The sequence continues at coordinate 10,814 of JAYYJN010000016.1, read as the reverse complement.
CCATTGCTTTTGAAAAAGATGTGTTCGCGAAGGCGAAAAATCAGGAGTTGCGGACTGCGGAATTAAAGGTCACCTTGAATCAAAAACTTAACTTTGTCCGTCCCGTGGATCGCGAATCAATTGATATCAAACAAATCACATGCCTTGGGGGTGTGCTTTTGACAAACCGGGAACTAACAGCGGGACAAGAAGAGACGCTCGATCAATTAACGACAACTGACTTAACGATTGAACAGCCAAGCGGGCGACTCACTGCCCGTGGCCCGGGGACCCTAACTTCCGTACGGAATGCAACAGGCTCCCAGCCCTCTATGCTGTTGACTGCTGGACCGACCAAAACAGTTGAGGCTACAAATCGCAACAAAAAAAATTCCATCAATTATTTGAAAGTCGAATTTAATAGAGGAATTATTGGCAACGTACATAATCGTGAACTCACGTTCCTTGAGCAGATTCTATGTACATATGGCCCGGTAAAACACCGGAACGCTGTCATCCGCATCGATCCGGCAACCGGGCCCCTGGGCGATCAAGTCGTACTTAATTGTGATCAACTCACCGTTCGACAAATGGGAGCAAAAAAAAGCACGAACCGACCGGTTGAAATGGAAGCAGTGGGAAATTCTCAATTGAGGGGTGAAAGTTTTAGTGCTGCAGGTCACCGATTGACTTATACCACCGGCAAAGAATTGTTTGTGCTTGAGGGCGCGGGAGACATGTATGCGCAACTCTCTCGCCAGACTGATAATGCTCCAGCCTCGAATCTTACCGCCCAAAAAATCTATTTTTGGAGAACCGAAAATCGGGTCCAGATGGATGGAGTTCGACTGTTCGATGGCAATTTGCCACCGGGCAAGATCAGGCCCTGAAGATGGATATCGATTTTTAGATATTCCGCCGACGCTCTTTTTCTAGTCTCTCAACGAGAAACCGCACGGCTTGATCAGACATCCGCTGCTCATATTCAGCAGGTGTCTGATCGGTGGCATCCAAATCGACTTCGTGCGGGATGCCCAGTGCCGAGAGTTTCATCTGGAGCCGCTGTGCGCTCTCCAGCCAATGCGGATGCGAGCAAAACCATATGTTTCGTGGCCAGTACAGGGGATGAATATGGAGCGTTGCCGTGTCCTGCCGGACCGATTCCTCATTCAAATACATCTGATCCAGAAAAGACTCCGCTTCCCACCAGCATGTCTGATGATCGATGGCTGGCGTGATCGCTGCAACAACCGGAAATAGGTCTGGATATTTAAAACCGAAACGCAGGCAACCCTGACCGCCCATGCCGGTTCCGAGCAGCCCGATTTGAGGCGGAACTACCTCCCAATCCGCAGCAAGCCAGGGCATCAACGATTCCAGAAGATAATTTTCAGCGGACCGACTTTTATCGAATTCCTCACAAATTTTGTCGCTCCACCAACTGCGTTTGGCATCGGGTGCAATTACCCGTAGGCCATGTTGCTCGAAAACACATTCAAGATGTTGACATCCGATCCGTCCCTGTGGAGACAGGTCATGGAGATAGATGATTGTGTACCCGTAGGGACCGGGTTGTTCAGGAAAAAAAAGATCGCATGTATGGCCTTCGATTTCCCGGCATTGCCAGTTTCCCATGCCAATGGTCAACTCCTTAAATCGGTCTTTTCCGTGACGTTTCGTTTAACCAAATTGTATTTAAATTTATCCAATGGGAACATCCGCAGGCGCAAAACAAATCGTACCAAATGGGGCATCGCGGGCAGGAATTCAATTTCAATACGGGGTTTACACTACAAGCGGGAATTGTACATTGGCCTCAAAGGATGCTCCTAATCGAGGAAATATCAATTTACCCGAGCGTGACTGAATATATCCGATCTGTGACGCTCGGGCCTCACTGACGTATTGCTGGCGGCAAACTGCTTTGGCTGACGTTTGCCTCGCAACGCCGCTTCATCCAACAAACGAACACCGCCACAATTCCATGGCCCGCAAGCGGATTTTAGCAATTCTTGCTTCCTGTGACTTCGAGGGGGTTTGGCGACAATGCTCGTGGCTATCGGAGAATCTGCCTGCCCAAGAGTTTGATGTCCGATTCGCCCTGCTCTCTGGCAAACAGGCAGATGTGGAGCTTTTGGAGGAAACTGGACTTCCTGTTTACCTGGTTGGCTCGGGAAGAAGAAGTGAACCATTGATTATTTGGCCGCTTATTCAATTAATCAAGCAGCAGCAGCCCGATTTGGTGCATTGCTGGGATTCGACGGCAACTCTTTATGGCCCGCTGGCTGCATGGATGACAGGCAGGCAAACTGTTTTTTGCAACATCTGGCAGTCGATGGAATTGAATGAGTTCTGGAAAAAATCGATTCAATGGTTGTCCAAAAGACAAATTAAAAAAATGATTGTTCCAAACCGGACACTCATTAAAAGTGATTCCATGCTCGAGCAACTGAGAGAGGAAACTGTGGAGATTATTCCGCCCGGTATTTCTCATCAAGACAAACCAGCAACGGATCGCAAACACATACTTGCCGAACTTGGCGTTCCCGAAAATAGTCAGTTAATCGCGGCCAGCGATCCGATGGAATCAATGTCGCCGCTTCGGAAAATAATCTGGGCTACGGAATTACTGAAGGTCGCGGGACATAATGTCCAGGTTTTTATTTGCGGAAAAGGCCATAAGCGACAAGCGATTGAGAATTTTCGCAATCAGATCCAACTGGAGGAACAGATCCATTTTCTAGCGGACCGTTATCTTATCCAGGAACTGATGGACCATCTGGACATCTTCTGGCAACTTGGCGGAACACAGGGAAAATCCGTGATTCCACCGGTTGAGGCAATGCGACGTGCCATTCCTGTGATTGCGGACATTTCCGCGACCCATCGAGAATTACTCCAACATGAAAAAACTGGAATCCTTGTGCCGTGTGATGATCCTGCCTCATTGGCAAGTTGGACTCAGCATCTGCTCGAGGACCCTGAGCAGCGACGAAGCATAGGCGTCAACGGGCAACGTGCCATCGAAAATCAATTCGAGCAGGAGTCCACTCTCGCAGCCATGACAAAACTTTATCGACAATCATTCGACGGCGACTGACGCGACACCTCCTATCCTGTACAAATCCCCCCAACTTCCGATCGCATCGATTGGGTCATGCTCCCTGCTTCGTGTGACCGCTTTATATTTGTCACAGCCAATGAACCTTCATTCGCCGGTTCCGATTGCCGGGCTACAATCGGATGGAAACAGGTCATAAAATGTTGAGCGTCAAAATATTGGTTCGCTACCAAATTTTGCTTCATCAAATCCAGTGCGAGACGTAACTATGGATAATATTCTGGCGGTTATTCTTGCGGGAGGCAAAGGCTCCCGTCTCGATCCACTCACGCGCGACCGGGCGAAGCCGGCGGTTCCGTTTGGGGGTTCGTATCGCATCATTGATTTTGCACTATCGAATACAATCAACAGTGGGATCCGAAACATTCTTGTGCTAACCCAATACAAAGCATTCAGCCTTGATCGTCACATCAATCAGGGCTGGCGTAATTTGTTTGTCAATCAACTGGGAGAGGCAATCCATGTGGTGCCTCCACAACAGCGGATTGATGAACATTGGTACCGAGGAACGGCCGATGCGGTTTACCAAAATATTTATGCGATCGAAAAATTTCATCCCGATTATGTTGTCATTCTCGCCGGCGATCATATTTACAAAATGGACTACGAAAAAATGGTGGCCTTTCATCGAGAGAAGAATGCGGATCTGACGATCGGGGCTCTCCAGGTCGGACTCGATGAGGCGCGTCAATTTGGGGTAATGGAAGTCGATGATGCAGGTCGGATTTGCGGATTTGATGAAAAACCGGAGCAACCAAAGCCTCTTCCGGGAGACCCAAATCACGCACTTGCGTCGATGGGCATCTATATTTTTTCCGCCCGTTTTCTTTTTGAACAACTTTGTCACGATGCGACTAAAAGCGATAGTGCTCATGATTTTGGTCGCAACATAATTCCTGCCATCATTGATTCACATCGTGTATTTGCCTTTCCATTTCGCGACGAAAATAAAAAAGGTGACTCTTATTGGCGAGACGTCGGTACATTGGATGCGTATTACGATGCCAACATGGATCTAATCGCTGTCGATCCACTGTTGAACATGTACGATGATCAGTGGCCGATTCGAACCTATCAATCCAATCTCCCGCCGCCAAAGTTTATTTTTTCAGAGCCGGGTGAAGAGGGGCGATGCGGACAAGCGCACGATAGTATCGTCTGCGCGGGAGCAATTCTGTCGGGCGGACGCGTCGAGCGGTCCATTGTCGGGCCAAATACACGAATCAATAGCTATGCAGAGGTTCAAGATTCAATCTTATTTGAGGGCATTGACATCGGTCGCCACAGTAAAATTCGTCGCGCTATCATCGATAAAGGGGTTGCCATACCACCCGAAACAGTGATCGGATACGACCAGGAGCACGACCGTTCTCGTGGTTTTACAGTCACCGAGAGTGGGATAACCGTCATAGCGAAGGGAGAGGGAGTAACGCACTTTGCGACGACTGCCCTGAGTTAGAGACGGTTATAAAAAAAGCCCCCGGAATTGGCGTTCGGGTCCCAGGGGGGCTAAGGACTCATGTTGCACCAAGTTCCGGGAGCGATTGGATCCTGCTCCAAGGATTCGGCAGATATATCTTTTCTGCCATCCACCGTTTATTTCATTTACAAGCTCGCTCGCAGTAAGCCTGGGGTTTATTTTTTTCCGCTTGACTGGGGAACAAATCCATTCATCGACGGTGTTCCTTCGATCAAACGTGGCGGGAGAGTATGAGAATCCCCCATTGCCGTCAAGGCAGATTTCTTGAAAGTAAGAAAAAGATTCGCGGAATCGAAACCGGGGGAAAAAGCCGTATTTTTCACTACCCGAAAAAAATCCGCGGTCTTCTAGCACTGCTAGCTGGCGGCAAATTTTTCCGCGTATTGGGGAACCCAGAGATCAACGAAACTTTTAAAATCCGAGAGTTCCACTTCTGCCAACGGTCGATAATGAGTCCGATTGAAAATCTCTTTATTTCGAACCGTACCCTTGGCAGCAATGTCCAGAACATGATGGGGACCAAACGGACGAACAACTATTTCTAGACGACTGAAAAAATTAGTCCGTATGTTATCACTTCCTGACCCCGCATCATCACGGCTGCAACTCGATCCCCAACCACGATCATCGACCACTGTCTGGCATATGAATCCAGGCAAATATTTCGGTAAGCGTGACAGACATTGCTCGATATACTCAGATAATTCAAGACGATATTCGTTGTGCAGGCGGCGCAGCTCTTCCTCGGTTAATGCCTTGTCAGCGGCACGAGTGGTCTTCAACTTGCGTTCCCGCTGACCGCGTGCAACCGCCTTTTCGAGCTGCAGTTCAAAATCATCCATGATGGGGCTTGCGTTTCCTAGTGATCGACAATGGAAAGTGCATCCGACCCGCCACTCCGCTCCGACAGGGCCTGATCAAGGATTAAAATGGCCGTTTTGTCTTCTCCCGCCAGCTCCAACCGACCCAGAATGTCAGTGACCGATTTTTCTTATTCAACCTGCTCGTCCAAAAACCATTTCAGGTGAGCCTGTGTGGCATAATCATCTAATTCATTGGCCAGCGCATAAAGTGAGTTAATCGACTGCGTGTTATTTCTTTCCTGCTCTAAAGATGCTTCAAAGACCTCCTTGACCGAACCATAGTCCACTTTGGGCTTGGGGATCGAATTGAGTTCTACGTCTCCATTTCGATCAAGCATATACCGCAGAAGTCGTCGGGCATGCGTACGTTCTTCATCACTCTGTGCGACCATCCAGGAAGCAAATCCCGAGAGATGTACCTCATCCATATAGAGCGCCATCCCCAGATAGGTGTAAGAAGCGGTAAATTCAAGATTGATCTGCTTGTTTAGTGCGCCCTCGATTCGTGAGTCCATCGTTCTCTTTGCCTCCAGTAAACATAAAACGTATTGGTCTCTTTGTGCTATCAATTCTATCGTACCGGTTCTCGTTGACCAGTCGCCACCAATACGACGAGCATGAAGTTGCCCGTTAATGGAGTAACCTGCCCACGGGGGCAAGTCTGTATCAACGCCAAAACTTCGATGCGCACTTCGTTACTGAGATACTTTCTCGATCGGCTTTTGAGACACGATCTCGTCTTCTTACTTAAAATCGTTGGAATGCTAGAGCAATTTGACTTTGTGTTTTTCGTATCGTGCTATCCGCGGTTTGCGCAATACCAGTGATTGCCGTGTACAGCGATCGTTCGCCGAAAGCTGCCAGCGATGCTGGCAATAAAAACTGAATATTCCGAACATTTTTTCCGAACGTTGCAGGCTGAACGCGTCGATAAGAAACTACATAATTGCAGGGTGGCAATTCGACGATGCAAGGATGCTCGCGATGATTACCAATCACCTTAAAGTTTATCACGGACCCCAAACGCAAACCGCGGGCGATGCCGGCCAGACCGAATCAACGATTTCCGTGCCATTGGGACAGATCTTTCCCCTGCTAGCAGAAGCCGTACAGAGTAACCGTGCTTGGCTGCAAGACTTCTCCGACGATGAAGTGACCATCTCATCCGATCTTTATGAAGTCATTCTCGCTTACCAGCATTTTCGTCGTCCTTCTGCGTAGATCGACTTTTTTTCACAAGAAGCCTCCCGGAATCCAATTGAGGGTTCCGGGTTTTTTTTTGCTCGAGCTCTTAAAATCCGTTATACCAAATAGCCCTGCTGAGATCCTTTAAAACCGGGACAGAGATGGAATGTACGATGCGACGATCGCAACGTTTTAAAGCCTGAATCTCCAACGATTGATACATTTAATTTTGATGAACCTTCGTGTAACAAACCAGAAAATAAGATGGCAAAAAAGACGGATGACCTAATCAATAAAATTAAGGAATCGACTGCCAAACTGCAGTTTGATAACACTAGTCGTGGGGATTTAAAAATCATCAGCCGTGCGATGCGCGAGCTGCGATATGCATTCAAGGTCTTCTCGGCCTATCGCCAGGACCGGATTGTTACGGTGTTCGGCTCGGCAAGAACCGCGCCAGAAAATCCAACCTATATCCAAGCCAAGGATTTCGGTCGGCGGATGGCCGCACAATCTTGGTATGTCCTCACGGGTGCGGCCAGCGGAATCATGGAGGCTGGGCACCGCGGCGCCGGACGGAAACAATCAATGGGATTAAACATCATGCTCCCCTTCGAGCAAGATTCCAATCCGATTATCCGAGGCGATCACAAACTGGTTCATATGAAATATTTTTTTACCCGCAAGCTCATGTTCGTAAAAGAATGTGATGCAGTCTGCCTATTGCCAGGTGGATTCGGCACAATCGACGAGGGCCTGGAAGTTTTAACTCTATTACTGACAGGAAAACGAGTGTTTGTGCCTGTGGTATTCCTCGACGCGCCGGGAGGAGATTTCTGGAACGAATGGGACAGTTTTGTCCGGAATCAGCTCCTCAAAGACGGAATGATTTCTCCAGAGGATCTATCACTTTATAAAGTGACTGACAATCTGGACTTTGCTGTAGAAGAAATTTTAAATTTTTATCGTTGTTTCCATAGCATGCGTTACGTCGACGACATGCTGGTGTTTCGGCTCCATCAACCACTCTCCGACCAGAGGCTCGATGAGATCAACGCGACTTTTGGTGATATCCTCTCGAGCGGGCAATTCGGCGTTAGCGGCCCTCTAAATGAAGAACGGGATGAACCTCAACTCAAGGATATGCAGCGATTAGTCTTCCACTTCAATCGCCGCAGCCTGGGAAGGTTGAGGCAATTAGTCGACAATCTCAACGATGTTAAAAAGTCAGCATAAGTCTGCCGCGCTAGTTTAACCATGTCAGCTCAACCTACGCCTATCTATCTGGACCACAATGCAACAACACCGATCGACCCGAGGGTGCGAGAAGCAATGCTACCCTTTTTGGGCGACCAGTATGGCAACCCCTCGAGTCTACACTCACTAGGCATCAGTGCCGCCCGAGCAATAGAGCGCGCACGTCAGCAGTTAGCCGAATTGCTTGAGTGTCGAACCAATGAGTTAATCTTTACGTCCGGAGGAACAGAAAGTAGTAACCTGGCAATTCTCGGAACCTTACTGACCGCAGATTTCCCGGCCTCAGCGCACGTTATTTCGTCTGCCATCGAACACCCTGCGACGCATAAACCGCTACAGGCGGCGAAAAAATTAGGCTGTACAGTAAGTATCGTTGGCTGCAATTCATCGGGCATTATCAATCCAAAAACCATTGAAGCTGCAATCCGACCTCAAACGAAATTAGTGAGCATTATGCATGCAAATAATGAAATCGGCACTATCCAACCGATCCAGGACATCGCTCACATTTGCCGAACAGCGGGAATTTTGTTTCATGTGGATGCCGCACAAACGGTCGGAAAAATACCGGTTTCATGTCGCGACCTGGGAGTTGATCTACTGACCGTTGCGGGACATAAATTTTATGCCCCAAAAGGAATCGGTTGTTTGTTTATCCGACAAGGAGTCGAACTCAACAGACTGCTTCACGGAGGGGGGCAGGAAGGCGGACTTAGTCCGGGCACAGAAAATGTGCCGCACATCGTCGCCCTCGGTCAGGCAGCAGAAATCGCCCGCCAACGATGTGGACAAGATTCCACACAGATGGGCGCTCTGCGTGATCAATTGGAATCTCTGCTTAAGGAAAAGACGGATGATGCTATTGTAATTCATGCCCACGACGCACCGCGGTTAAGCAATACCACAAGCATTGCGTTCCCGGATATCCAAGCGACATCAATCTTAGATCAGATTCCCTTCCTCTGTGCATCGACGGGAGCAGCATGTCATAGTCATGCTACAACAATTTCGGCAACGCTTCGGGCAATTGGGCTTACCGATTCTGTTGCACAGGGCACCATCCGCATAAGTTTGGGCCGACATACCACTGAAGATGAAATCAATCGCACAGCTTCCGGTTTGGCCTTAGCATGGGAAACAACGCGTAAGTTGCGTTCGGCCGGTCCACCCAGTTAGAACTGGAAAGCCGCATTCATGTGCCAAGAAAAATGAAGATTTTACGTGTTTCCTTGCTGCAACATTTGGGAACGGGCCATCGCCTCCTCAGCGTCTTGAATGAATTGCGGATTATTTGTGCCCGCATAGGCGCGTTGATATATAACACTCAACTGGGTGTGGCTGAACGGGTCATCGGGAGCAATTTCACACACCTTCCGGGCATGCTCAATGGCTAAATCATGCTTTGCTAATCGCCCGTAAACGACTGCTAGCGCTGCATGCGCTAACGCATAATTCGGATCCACTGCAAGTATCTCGGCATATTTGGCGACAGACTCTTCGAGTTTGCCATCCACCTTCAATTGATCCGCCTGGTCGTATAATTCATGCACATCTGCCATAGCCGGACTCCAAGTGTAAAAGCGCGTTGCATCTCTAACCACAGGCCGCAAAAAGCGGGATGGTTATTGGAATCATTATTCACCTGTGATTCAAGTATTGCTTGCAAAAAAAGTAAATTCTCAATTTAACCATATTCTTCTGATTCAATCACACACGGGAGGTCGATAGATTGTTCAGCGCGAAGTTGAAAACGATATCCGGATATCAATCTTGTCTATTCATCCTACCGCCATCGTTGATAGCACAGCCAAGGTCGGAAGTGGCGTCCAGATCGGGCCTTATTGCATCGTCGAGAGAGATGTCGTCCTCGGCGATGATTGTCACCTCGCAGCACGGGCCATCGTTAAAGAAGGGACCGAATTAGGTCCGCGAAATGTGGTAAGTGAGGATGCAATTCTTGGCGGATTGCCACAACACTCAAATCTCCCCGAACAAATTGGTCGACTCAGGGTCGGCAAAGAAAATACATTTCGCGAAAATACGACTGTTCATCGCGGACTGCATCAAGATCATTTCACGGAAATCGGTGATCACAATCTTATCATGGTTGGTGTCCATATTGGCCACGATTGCGTGGTTGGAAATCACACGGTTCTGATCAACAATGTAATGCTTGCGGGCCATGTTACCGTTGACGATCGGGCCTATGTCGCCGGTGGTGCTGCCGTACAACAATTCCGTCGTGTTGGTCGTCTTGCTGCGGTTGGAGGTTATTCCCGCGCTGTCAAAGACGTTCCTCCCTTTGTAACCCTCGACGGCAATACCAGCGGAGTTGTGGGATTGAACCGGGTCGGCCTACAACGGGCAGGTTATGGCAAAGCGGAAATTGCCGATCTGAAAACCGCTTACAGATTAATTTATCGGAGCGGTCTGGCCTGGAATGAAATTCTGAAGCGTCTTGAAGCAGACTTTAAAAACGGTCCTGCCGCTGAGTTTTATCCATTCTTTGCCGCTGGGAAATACGGATTTATGCCCGAGCGGCGAACCCCGAATTCCGGCACCATCCGACTCTATCGAGCCGATGGAGGCTCGGGTGATGAAGGTGATGAATATGATCTTCAAGCCAGAGCAGGCTAAACCGGGTTTGACCTCGTTATATGGGGATCATGAACTTCGCAAATCGCGTCCGCGCTCACTGGATGAACCCGCGCTGCTTGAGAAGATCCAGAATTTTTTCTACGCACTCATCGAGAGATTGCGTGTGTGGCATTAGTGTCAAATCGGCTGCGACAGGCTCTTCATAAGGCGAGGTGACCCCAGGAAAATCTTGTATTTCTCCTGAATCGGCAAGCTCATACATTCCGTTCGTATCGCGATCTCGGCACACTTCCAGCGGTACATCCAGGAAAACTTCAATAAAACGGTCTGA
>JAYYJN010000015.1:0-10945 GCA_036146215.1 Planctomycetota bacterium | reverse complement strand
CGGCCGTTCGGCTCCGAACCGCGGGGCACTAAGCAAACAGGGGCAGACAGGGGCAGACTGAGCAGAAAGACCGCCGGTCAGGAGTCCCGAATCGCATCCACCGGCCCCTTAGTGATCTGCTGCAGTGTGCAGGATCAGCGGAATTGCAGTAAAATGAGCACCATGGCAGGGTATGCTCTTTCCAATTTATGCATGATTATCAGTGCACCTCGGACCTTGTCGCAGCGGTGCGTCGGGCGCGGCTGCTTGACGACTCTCCTGTGCCGATCTTTCGTGCTGCTGTGCATCCTCGTCGAATCGGGGCAGGCGGAGAGTGCTTCGCCGTCAAAGGAAAGTATCCATTTCGGTCGGGACATTCAGCCGATCCTCGCCAATCGCTGCTACAAATGTCATGGACCGGATGCCGAGCAGCGACAGGCGGAGTTACGACTCGATCAGTTTGATGCCGTCTCGCCAAAGAGCATTGTGCCGGGTGACGCCGATCAAAGCCCCCTCTACCAGCGGATCACCGACACCGATCCCGAGATCCGGATGCCCCCTCCGAGTGAAGGACCACCGCTGACGAAGAAGGAACAACAACAGATCGCCCGGTGGATCGACTCGGGCGGTGCCCGCGATGCCCATTGGGCTTTTGTCGCACCGCAACAGCATACCCCACCGCAGGTCGAGGACCGGTCATGGCCGCAAGGTGCCGTTGACGCATTCGTGCTTGCAAGGTTGGAGAAAGAGGGACTCGCCCCAGCACCTGAAGCCGACCGTCGCACATTAATCCGACGAGTCAGTTTTGATCTGCGCGGTCTGCCGCCATCGATCGAGGAGGTGGAAGCGTTCGTACAAGATCCTGACCCCGATGCATACTCAAGCATGGTGGAGACCATGCTTGAGTCGCCTCATTACGGAGAGCGGATGGCCCAGAACTGGCTCGACCTGGCTCGCTATGCGGACACCACCGGATATGCCTCGGATGTGCCCCGGACGATGTGGCTCTATCGTGATTGGGTGATCCGCGCCTTCAATGACAACCTTCCGTTTGATCAGTTTGCGATGCTGCAGTTGGCTGGCGACATGCTGACGGAGAGCAAATCGGATGATCTGGTGGCCACCGGGTTTCATCGTTGTTCGATGCAGGCCCTGGGCAACAATCCCCGAAAGGAAGAGTTTCGGGTGAAAGGAATTATCGATCGAGTGAACACCACGGCACGGGTATTTTTGGGGCTCACCATGGGTTGTGCCGAATGCCACGATCACAAATTTGATCCGATCACACAGAAAGAATATTACGGCATGTTTGCGATTTTCAACAACGTGCCCCACTATGGCGAAAATTTTGAAGTCCGCGGTCCCCGGATCAAAGCGACCTCTCCACTGGCCGCTACCAGACGATCACAAATCGATCAAACGCTGGCGAAACTTCGGCAGCAAGCGCCAGAAGGCGATCCTGCACTTCGCGCGGAACGGCAGGCGGCCTGGGAGGAGGACCTAGCGCCTCTACTTGCGACAGAACCGAGTAGCCATTCCGACCTGGTCGCCGCATGGCCGATGGTGAACAAAAATCAGCATCGGATCCCCGACGCGCCGTCCAATCGTGTGTCGGGCGACTTTACCATCACAGCGAAGATACAAACGAGCGACGAGGTGGCCGATATCCTCTGTAAGTATGACTCTGAACGGAGCGAGCGGGGATATGTCTTCGGCATTGGTGGGGAAGGGGAGGCCAATGCAATCAAAGGGCACCTCTATGGTTGGATCTCCGGCCAGCGCGATCGATTTGACGGCATTCAGATCTACGGTTCGATTCCCGTAAATGATGGGCAAATGCATGAGGTGGCGTTGGTTTTCCGCACAGGAAAAGGGGTCGATTTGTATGTCGACGGCCGTCGCGACATGGATGCTCGTCGTGTGGGCACCGCACCCGATCGGGTCGCCCCGAGTGAATGTGATCTTTTGATCGGTGAGGGCTATGGCCTAAAGCCAGAGGAAAATAAATTCTCGCTCGAGGGCACACTGACCGATGTGCGGCTCTACCGGGCCGCGGTGCCCTGGGCGGCACGCAGCGGTCAAATTCCCGCACCGATTCAATCAATCCTGCAAACGCCCTCGAAAGAGCGCGATACGCTGCAGCAGCAACGCCTGCAGCAGTTTTTCGCCACCATCGACCGGGATCATCTGCCAGAGGCTCTACGGAATCGGATAGCGCGACTCGAACAGGAGCGGGCCGCGCTCGAGCGCACTTACCAAGCGCAGGTGATGCAGGAAATGGAAACGCCGCGACCGACCCATGTCCTGGTCCGCGGAAATTATCTGGACCCGGGCGAGCAGGTGGAGCCGGGTGTGCCCGCTTGCCTGCCACCATCGGATGCGGCCCTTGATCGCCTCGAGTTTGCCCGCTGGCTTTTTCGCCCCGAGCATCCGCTGACGGCACGCGTGGCGATGAATCGGCTATGGCAACATTACTTCGGCACCGGTCTGGTCGAGACAGCAGATGATTTCGGACGGCAGGGAGCCTGGCCCTCGCATCCCGGACTGCTTGATTATCTGGCCATCGCCTTCCGACAGAGCGGCTGGGACATGAAGGCCATGCACCGCCTGATTGTGCACAGCGCTACCTATCGTCAAAGTGCAGCAGTGGGAGCGGCAGCGTATGCGCGCGATCCTGCCAATCGGCTGCTCGCCCGCGGTCCACGCGGTCGACTTCCCGCAGAACAGATCCGCGACAATGCCTTGGCAATCGGTGGACTGCTTTCCCCGAAATTCGGCGGGCCGAGCGTCTATCCGCCTCAACCGGCAGGCATCCTGGAGGAGAAAGGTCAGTTGCAATATCACCCGGTCTGGATCACCAGCAACGGTGAGGACCGATATCGCCGCGGCCTCTATGTCTACTGGAAACGGATGAATCTCTATCCGTCGCTCGCAACCTTCGGAGCCACCACGCGGGAGCGCTGTACCGTCAAGCGACCGATTTCTAACACGCCGCTGCAGGCGCTGGTGTTACTCAACGATCCGGTGTTTGTAGAGGCTGCCCGCGCATTGGGACGTCGGATTCTCGCTGATGCTGGGCCGGACCCGTCTGCGAGGATTGACTACGCGCATCTGCGTTGCCTCGGGAGACCCGCAACGACCGACGAGCAATCGCGTTATAAACAGTTTGTCCGCGTGCAGACCGAACAATTTGCAGCCGACCCTAAACAGGCGACCGAGTGGATTGATGCGGATCGATCGACGACCGCTGAGGACTCGGTGGCATCGCGTGCTGCCTGGACCTTGCTGGCGGCGACGCTTTTGAATCTGGATGAAACCATCAGTAAACCATGACCGTAACGCCATGACGATTGACTCCTTTAACTCGCAAATGCTTGCAAGGCGGATCTTTTTATCGCGATCCGGTCTGGGCTTGGGAACGGCCGCACTCGGATCGTTGCTTGCCGCTGAGCCAAACCACGCCGCCGCTGCGCCTGCCGAACCAAAGATGCATTTTACGCCTCGGGCAAAGCGAGTCATTTATCTGTTCATGTCGGGCGGTCCTTCTCATATCGACCTGTTTGATCCCAAGCCGCTTCTGGCAGAACGCGATGGAGAACCGATTCCCGAACGGCTGATCCGCAACCATCAGTTTGCCATGATCAAAACGGGTGCTCCGCTCCTGAAAGGATCTCCCTACGCGTTTGCTCGCCATGGAGAGAGCGGTCATTCCATTTCGCGATTATTGCCGCACACGGCGCGGGTTGCCGATGAACTCACCGTAATTCGCTCGCTGCATACGGACACGTTCAATCACGACCCTGCGGTGATGATGATGAATACCGGGGATGTCCGGTTCGGTCGACCCGCGATGGGAGCTTGGCTTTCTTACGGTCTGGGAAGTGAGAACAAGGATCTGCCGGCCTTCGTGGTACTCGCTTCAGGGGTAAACACGAACCAACCGCTCCTGCAAGCCTACTGGGGTAACGGTTTTCTCCCCTCGCACCATCAAGGAGTGCAGTTTCGCAATCAAGGCGACCCGGTGCTTTATGCAGCAAATCCACCCGGGATCGATCGTCGCACCCGCCGCGCAATGCTCGACCAGATAGGTGCGGCAAATCGCGATCAGCTTACCGCCATCGGCGACCCGGAAATCGGAACCCGCATCAAGCAATATGAAATGGCGTATCGCATGCAGATGAGCGTGCCCGAACTGACCGATTTGCGGCAGGAATCGGAACACATTCACACCGAGTATGGGACTCAGCCCGGTCAGGTTTCGTTTGCCAATAATTGCCTGCTCGCGCGACGTTTGGTCGAACGGGGCGTGCGGTTCGTGCAGCTTTATCATAAGGGTTGGGATTCACACACCAAACTCGAAGCAGATCACGAGCGACAATGCCGAGAAACGGATCAGCCGATCGCTGCACTCTTGACCGATCTTCGCCGCCGTGGACTGCTTGACGACACCCTGGTGATCTGGGGAGGTGAATTCGGCCGCACCCCGGTCGCTCAAGGGACCGGAGAAGCATATGGTCGGGACCACCATCCGCACGGCTTCACGATGTGGATGGCCGGGGCAGGGGTGCGGCAGGGCACGGTTTACGGATCGACCGATGACTTTGGCTATTTTGCCGAGGATCATCCGGTGCATGTGCACGACCTTCACGCCACGGTGCTGCACTTAATGGGAATCGATCATCGCCGTTTGACGTTTCGCCTTCGCGGGCGGGATTTCCGTCTCACGGACGTGCACGGCAACGTCATTCATCCGATCCTGGCCTGACGTCCATTGGCCTTAGCCTAGCCGGTGCCGCTCGACCGCGTGGGCGTGTGAAAGGCACGAATATCGACGCAGTCCATTCCCGCACGGCGACCCGCTTCCATCCCGGTATCGGTATCTTCGTAGACGCAGCATTCTGCTGGTTCAACCCCCAACCGGCGAGCCGCCTCTAAAAAACAGTCGGGTTCGGGTTTGTGCCGCTCCGTATCGTCCGCTCCCACAATACAGTCGAACCAATCGGTGATCCCCAACTGCCCGAGGGTCCGAAGCACCATCTCGCGCGTGCTTCCCGAGGCAACCCCGAGCGGCAGCTGTCCCCGATAGGCCCGGGCAATATCGAGTACCGGTTCCACCGGTTGGATGTGCGGTAACGATTCGAGGTAGGCAGCTTCTTTAAAGTCAACAATACGCTGCACATCCTCGGTGAGTCCCGCTTCGCGAAGAAGCATCTCCACAATTTTTGCGACGGGAATTCCGCCGAGCGAGTAAAAACGATCTTCGGACAACGTGAAACCGAACTGCTCGGCCGCCCGCGACCAGGCGCGAAAGTGGATTGGCATCGTATCGGCGAGCGTGCCGTCACAGTCGAAGATCAACGCTTGATAGGTTTTCATTTTAAGCGGCAACCTTTATTAAGGACAGAAATTAGTGGGGGAACGGGGGGGCGATCATGCAGGGGCATTCAATTAGACTCGCTGCTCCACCTTAACCGCAATCCACCCGTCACGAAAAGTAGACGAGCGATGAACAAGCCTACTCATGCGACGGCAGTCGAAAATCACCCCGGAATCGATGGCTTTCTGCCTTGGCGAGGCTCGTTGATGATGGATGTCGTGCTGATCGCAATGTTTGCCATTGTGCCACTGCTCTGTATCAGCATCGCGTTGGTCCGCTACGGGAAATTCTATACGCTGCACAAACGGATTCAAATCACACTGGGCATACTGCTCGCCGTGGCGGTGTTGCTGTTTGAGATTGAGGTCCGCGTCTACCCCTGGCGCCCCCGCGCGATGGGCTCTCCTTATTTTGCAACCGATGGGTCGATCTCGCTTTGTGGCTGCATCTGCCGTTCGCCATCAGCACAGCCGTCCTTTGGGTGTATGTCTTCGCCTGGGCACTGAAAAACATCCCTCACCCACCGGGACCGGGGGCCTGGAGTGGACGCCATCGGTTCTGGGCTAGGCTGGCAGCACTCGACATGATTGCCACGTTCATCACCGGAAGCATCTTTTATTTCCTTGCCTTCGTTGCCTCTTGAAGCGTATCGATTCGGTGGATCGCCTCAAGAAAAGCAATCGCACTGGCCTCCACGCTGTCTGTTGAAATTCCTCGCCCGTGGAAACGCTTCCCTTGATACTCTACCTCCACATTGACTTCTCCCTGGGCATCGTGTCCCACCGAGACGCTGTGAACCGAAAAATCGGTGCAGCGGACCGCATAGCCGGTCAACTTCTCAATCGCTAGAAAAACCGCATCGACCGGGCCATCACCAGATGCCATTTCGGTCGTTTGCAGTTGGTCACCATGCTTGAGCGTCAACTTTACTCGCGGCGTGGAATCACTATCAATCTCCATGCAGTAGGAGTCGAGCGTCCACCGCTGGGCATGCACGCGGATCTGTTGTTCGATAAGTGCCGCGACATCGCTGTCGTAAATTTCTTTTTTCTTGTCGGCCAGATCTTTGAAATCAGCGAACACACGGTTTAATTGCTCGTCGCTCAAGACGTAGCCAAGCGTCGATGCCCGATCGGCCAACGCTGCCCGACCGCTGTGTTTGCCGAGCACCAAATCGGTATGCGAGAAACCGACATCCTGAGGTCGCATGATCTCATAGGTTGATGCTTCTTTGAGCATGCCGTCCTGATGAATGCCCGCCTCATGTGCAAAAGCATTGCGGCCGACGATCGCCTTATTGCGCTGTACTTGAAGTCCTGTAACCGCTGATACGAGTCGGCTGGCTGGCACCAGTCGCTGCGAAACAATCTTTGTATCGGTCTGGTAAACATCGCCCCGCGTACGCATGGCCATCACAATCTCTTCGAGCGAGCAGTTGCCAGCTCGCTCGCCGATTCCGTTGATCGTGCACTCGATTTGACCGGCACCGTTTTCCACCGCTGCCAGGCTATTGGCAACCGCTAGACCAAGATCGTTATGGCAGTGGACGCTGATTACCGCCCGGTCAATATTCGGAACACGCTCTTTGAGTGTACGAATCACCCGCCCCATGTGACTCGGCGTCGCATAGCCAACCGTATCGGGAATATTGACGGTGGTCGCCCCGGCTTCGATCGTTGCTTCGACGACCCGACAGAGGAAATCGATTTCGGTACGGGCCGCATCCTCCGGAGAAAATTCGACATCTCCACAATATCCGGCTGCTCGCCGCACACCCGCCACGGCCCGCTCTAGAATTTCTTCTTGCCCCATTTTGAGTTTGAACTCACGATGGATCGCGCTGGTGGCGAGAAAAACATGGATTCTAGATTTTTCAGCTCCGTCCAAGGCCTCCCACGCACGATCAATATCGGCGTCGTTGCACCGTGCCAGCCCGCAAATTACCGGACCTTTGATTTGCGCTGCTACCTCACGGACCGCTTCAAAGTCTCCCGGTGAGGCAATCGGAAAACCGGCTTCAATTACATCGACCTGCAACTCGGCAAGCATTTGAGCGATTTTCAACTTCTCCGCCAGATTCATACTGGCACCCGGAGACTGTTCGCCATCGCGGAGTGTCGTATCAAAAATACGAATCATTCGCGGCGCAGGGCTTTCCATCCGTTCCTCCTCTCGACTCTGCCGGGGCAACCGTCGATCCTGCGATTTCCCAGACGCAGTAGTAAATCTCTAAGCCCTAAGTTTACCGAGAGCCGACCCCTGCCAGCAATGGCAACGCATGCGACGATAGCTCAAATTAATCGACGATTATCTCAAGTGTGCCTTTCGCCCGTCGGTTCATTCGCGTACGATCCCCATCCGCTTTCGCATGCAGTACCCATCGTATTTGCAGGCGATAGCCCAATTGTTCCGGACTCTCCAACCCCTGTGCTTGCCGTGGATTTTCAAATTCAACGCTGTGCCCGCCGGTGTTCGGTCACCGAGAAAGAATTTCAACCAGGGGAAATTTTTTATTCGGTGCTGCTTGCGGACGGTGCAGAAATTATTCGGCAGGACTTTTCAAAAGATGCTTGGGAGGGTGCCCCCGAAGATTCGCTCGGTTGGTGGAAATCATGCATGCCGGCAGTGACAGGTAAAAAAATTGGCTGGGCACCGAACGACGTGATGCTGGAATTTTTCCATGAATTGGCAGACAAACCGGAAAAAGAAGACCTCCGCTATGTATTGACCCTCCTGTTAATTCGGCGTCGGGTAATGCGTTTGGAGGAGACCGAATCGCAGGTTGATCAACGCGAGGAACTGGTCGTCTACTGCAGTCGGCGGGAGGAGACCTATCGTGTGCCGGTTGTTCATCCAGATCCCGCCAGATCACGTGAAATCCAAGATGAATTGGCCAATCTGCTGCTGGCCAATACAGAGTAGCGAGGAACCGATTTTCACATTGCGGTGATTCCTTATGAAAGACATGCATCCAACGCCAAATTCGTCGTTTCACCTGTGGCTGATGCTCTTTTGCACGTGGCTGGTGGCCAGTGGTGCTTCGTGTCCGCGGACCGCATGGCAGCCTTTCAAACCGAATGCACCGGTCGTTTTTGCGGGCAAAGAGCCTTCACTGGAAGAAGTGGCCCGGGTGGTGAACGCTAATCGCGCAAAAATCACGGGGATTTACTCGACCAACTCGCGAATCAGTGGCACCGACTTCCCCTCACTCCGCACCAGTTTGGCCGTTGGTAGTGAACGGAACGTGCGGTTGCGGGCGGGCACCGGAGTCACGGGTCAGGAAATGGATGTCGGCAGCAATCAGGAAATATTCTGGTTTTGGGTCAAACGGGCCGAGCCACCGGCACTCTATTACGGTCGTTACGATCAATATCCGGTCCCCCAAATTGCCGGTGCGTTGCCCATCCGACCCGAATGGCTGACCGAAGCGATGGGACTGGTTTCGCTCCCTCCTCACCAGGAACACCAAGGGCCATTCCGCAGAAATGACGGGATGATTGAAATCCGAAGTCCTCTGATTGGTCCTACCGGTTCGATGACACGCATACTCATTCTCGATGCGGCAAGCGGCTACGTTAATGAAATACGGTTGATTGACGCACGAGGCCAACTCATCGCCGCGGCGAGAAACAGCGATCATTTCCGCGACCCTGACACTGGTGCTGTCTTGCCGCGAAAGACCGACATCGATTGGCCGGCAGCCGGCATGCAACTCACGTTGAAGCTTGGAGATGTTCAGATTGCTCCGCTTGACCCGCAAAGCGATCTCTGGGCCAAGCCAAGCTATCCCGGATTTCCCGATGTGAGCGTGACTGAACCGGGATCTGCTCCGCCTACCGCCGTAAACGACACAAACCCGCCGCAGAAAGTATCACCGAAACAATTGGTGGCGGGCCTCAGTCATGTGCCCGTGCCCGAGTCCGGGGGCACCAATGCGAACACACGCGAGGCGAGCCTGTGGCGAGCATCTTCGCCTGCAAACGAAACACCAACGCAGCCGCAGGTCGTATCGCAAAGCAATCCGTCCACATCGGCAATCCGGGCGCAAGACGATACGCTTGTGCTTCCCAGTAGTCGTCGTGACGCGGCAGCGAAGGCGTTTCGGAGTAGAATCAGGTCTGATTCGCGTCGACACGGCGCAGTTTTTCACGGGCGCGACTGAGCAGCGGTCCGATACTATTTTCCGCAATGCCTGTTGCCATGCTGATTTCGTAGTAGCTGCGGCCCTCGAGGTGATAAAGGCGTACGATATCTCGTTCGGCCCCCTCTAACTCGGCCAATAGCCGTTCCACTTGATCACGGTCACTCAAAACGTCTGCCGCCAAGGGGTTTGGATCGGCGACCTCGTCGTGAAGTTGGTTCGTAAATTGTGCGGATGGACCGCCCACCGGCGAACCGACACGCGTGATGGCCCGCATGACTACGCGACGGGCGACAACGGTGAGATAGGTAGCCAAACTGCTTTGCCCTCGAAAATGCCGCAACACTGCAAAATCGTTGGCGACCAAAGTCATGAACACCTCCGCAACAAGATCATCGCGATCTGCCTCCGTTGGACGGAGAGCACGGTTGCGGGCAACCTGATGGACCACATGAATCACCAGGCCCATAAACCGATCTATAAAATTTTTCCACGAGCCGGGTTGCTGCGCAAGACAGCGGTCGAGCAATTCGCGATCGACTTCTGAAAGCGCCACAACTGAGTTCCCTGCTGCAAAATGTGACTACCCCGACGCTCTCCCCGGGAGATCGGCCGAAAGTTGCCTGCATGAGCTTCATTCCCCTGCAGTAAAGCAGACAGCCTGATTTTAGAGGCGGGTTGAAAGCGAAGCAAGAGAAATGGGGCTTTCAGGCGGTTTTCACCTGACAACTTAACCCAAATCGCTTGACTTTTAAAAGAAAATAGCTATAAGTTCCGGTACGATTCGGTCGATACTGATAGAAACTGGGTAACCTGTACCGTCCTGCACCGCTCAGCGATGCTCGGCAGAAGTGAGCCCGCGAATCGTTTTTTTAGGCATTTTTCAGGCTAGGAGATTTTCATCATGACCCACGTGGTTGCCGAACCTTGTTTCGCATGCAAATACACCGACTGTGTGGTTGTCTGTCCGGTCGAGTGCTTTTACGAAGGTGAAAAAATGCTTTACATCCACCCGGATGAATGCATCGACTGTGAAGCCTGTGTTCCCGAGTGTCCGGTGGAAGCGATCTTCCACGAGGACAACGTGCCGGAAGAATGGGCGGCCTTCACCGAGCTGAACGCAGAGATGGCACCGCAACTGGAAGTGATCACCGAAAAGAAGGAACCGCTCAAAGGCCCGCCAGAATAAGGCAGGGCGATAAATCACTTCCTTGTCGGGCGAGGAAAAGTGAGAAAGTGGTCCGATCAAATTTAACAGAAAAGAGGTTGCCGGAAGGCAACCTTTTTTTGTGGAGTGTTTGTCGAGTGATTGTCGGCCAGAATGCCGGCCAAAATGCCTGAAACAGCGACAGCACCAGAGTCCACCGAGCATACACACAAGGCAGAACCAAAGCACGTCTTGTGGCTTGGATCACGTCAGGTCCACGTTCCAATATGCTTCGCTTAGG
>JAYYJN010000014.1:0-6762 GCA_036146215.1 Planctomycetota bacterium | reverse complement strand
GACGTCGATCTGGCAATGCTTGAAGGAGATGAAGAAGGTGGTGGAGCGGCAACATTGATTCAGGCTCCAACGGAGCAGATCGTCATTCAGCAACCGGTTGTACGAGAGCTGCCTTATTCGGTCTGGAATTTACTAAGCCTCTTTGTTTGTATCGTCTTACTCGCCGTCTCCGGCATGCTGATGTACGATCTCGTGCGCCAGGTATGGAGTTGGGAAGGTGTGCATCCGGTCAACAGTGGCTTAATGGACGCCATCATCGGAATGTTTCGCTAATACCTCGAGAAGCAGTCAGCAAAAACGCCCCGCATAACATCCAACTATTAGCGTAAGGTAAGGAAGCCGGAACGCATGCTGAAGTCGCTACGTTTCTCGAATTCGCCGCTCCGTGGCAAACTAAGCCCGATGTGGCCTACGGTCGTGCTTGTGACTCTCTGCTCCGGCTGTCTCGTGCCTGCTTCCCGTATGGAAAGCTGCCAAGTTCGCTATCATCAGCTCTCTGAAAAAAATAAGGCGCTTCAGACACAGGTCGCAAATCTGGAAGCAGCGTGCCAGAAATTGCAGTCTGAGCGCGACCAAACCGAACAAGAACTGGTGTTCCTGAATAAAGAGGTACCGATTCTTTACGCAAAACAGCGTCAGCTCGCACAGCCACCGGCCGAAACCGGCAACCAGCTCACAGCACTGGCAGCCGATACCAAGGGCCTTGAATTTGATAAGGCAAGTGGTGCGGTATCACTCAAACCAGATATTTTTTTTCGGTCAGGCACCGCGCTCAAGACGGAATCGGGAGAACCCTTGGGTTCCTTAGCAACGATCTTCAATACGCCCTCGCTGCAAGGGCATCGTTTACTGATCGTAACACGCGACTCCTCCGCGCACGCGGATCCCACTCACCAGAAAAATTTACAGCGGGCATTGACACTCCAGGAATTCTTTCGCGGTTGGGGAATCCAGAAAAATCGGCTAGGGATATCAAACTATGGATACATGTCTCGCGACAGCGAATCGGCGACCCCTGCCGAAAGTCTATCGATTGCGGATACGGGTCAGATGAAAATCTTTTTACTCAAGCAGGACGTCCCCGTAATTGGCTGGGATACATCACACGGGCCCCGTTACCGGTAGATCGCACTACTAACGGCCTCGGGGTGGGATATAATAAACAGGGGTCATCCTGCATCGGGCAGCGGTGTCGTCCACCCCGATTCGTCCCATGGTCTAGCCTGGTGTGCTCCCCTCCATGCGTCATTTATCCTTTCTCATCCCCCTTTCGCTCATTTGCATGACATCAGGGTCCGGATGTCGGGAACCGGATCAGATCACGCGGTATCGGGTTCCGAAGCAGAAGTCGGCCAGCAACTCCCGCACAACCAGCACAACGCAAGAAATGTTGGTCGCGGCGACCGAGAAGGGGGGAGAAGTTTATTTCTTCAAGCTTGTTGGTCCAAGTTCACGTATCGCACCAGTCCGAAGCGAGGTAAAACGATTTTTGCAGACTGTTCAATTTTCATCGGATGGTCGGCCTACGTGGCAACTCCCAGACGGTTGGTCCGAGACGAAAGGAACCGGCATGCGGATTGCGACCCTATCACTTGACGGCAAAGGGCCACCCCTGGAAATGGCGGTCTCGACACTGCGACAGATCAATCCTGATTGGAATGCATACCTTTCGAGCAATCTCAATCGCTGGCGGGGTCAACTGGGTCTGCCCCCCTTGAGCCCAGAGATGGCAGCAGACGCTTTCGAAAAACTCGACGCACAGAATAACACAATCTATTTCACGCGACTCAACGCAACTTCTGCAAGCAGCAGCACCTCCGGCAACAACACACTCCCTGATCGATCGCGACGGCCGAGTCGCTCATTATCAGGCTTTGACCCGACAGCGGTCCGTGGCACACCACCGCCTGACTGGAAACCAGCGCCGGTAACGGGGATGCGGAAGGCGTGCTTCCGAATGCAGGCCGATGGTCAGGCCATAGAGGTGACGGTGATTCCTGCTGGCGGTGACTTGCTCGCAAATGTAAATCGTTGGCGCGGACAACTCAAACTTGACCCGCTCGATCAGCGGCAACTGACTGACAGCAGTCGCAATGTGAATGCCGGAAAGCTCAGCGGCAAATATATCGCCATTCCCGGTGCCAGTGAAACCATCCTAGCTGCCATCTTTCCCGATGCAGGTAGGGGTAGTTGGTTTGTAAAACTGCGGGGCGACGCAAAGCTTGCCAATTCGCAGCAGGAGGCTTTTAAATCCTTCGTGTCATCACTCCGTTTTGGTCCCGTGTTTCAATAAACTAGGCTCGCTACCCGCAAAATACACAAGCGAAAAATGTTGACAATGAAATCGGCAAAAGATCAATCCAGGCTTCTATCTGCCACCGACGGTTCCCTCTACAGGCTCTTCGTTTCGCTGGCTTCCCTCCGGTTGACGGTCACGCTGTTTGCTTTAAGTATTTTTATCATTCTGGTAGGAACACTGGCACAAACGCAAAAGAACATGTGGGATGTCAGAGCTGACTATTTCCACTGCTGGTGGTCCTGGATTGAACTGAAGGTGTTTTTCCCGGCGGCGTGGTTTCCCGATTGGCAGCAAGTGCGTGGTGGCTTTCCATTTCCGGGGGGGAAATTAATTGGCGTCGCCATGGCGGTCAATCTTTTAGCCGCCCATCTGTTTCGCTTCAAGGTTCAGGCAAAAGGCCGATCACTTCTCACGGGCACCCTATTGCTGCTCGTAGGCGCCGTATTCGTCTATGTGGTCGTATCGGGTGGCGGATTGGAGAATCAGACAAAGAGCGGGCAGCAAACAGATTGGGGCTCGGTCTGGCTTTTCTTCAAATGGATGCTGTTTGCACTGGCTGTGACCGGACTGGGCGCGGTCGGCTACTATGCCAAGCAGGGCCACTACCGGTTGCCTCTTTTCTGGATCTTGAGTATTCCGGTCTTTTTATCAGCAACGGCCGTATTCTGGGTTCTGGTCTCGGGACAAGAGGCTTACCTGGGCGATGCCGGAATGCGGATACTTTGGCAATTGATGCTCGCAGAAGGTGCGTCATTGGTCTGCCTGGCGGGATGCCTGATTGTTTTTAAGCGGCGTGGCGGCGTGGTCCTATTGCATGCGGGTTTAGCGCTGATCATGTTCGGGGAATTGATGGTTGACCTCTACGCTGTGGAATCGCGGGTCACACTGGCTGAGGGCGAGACTGCAATGTTTGCCTCAGACAGTCGAACATCGGAACTGGCCATCGTCGATCGGTCGGGTGAAGATACAGACGAAGAAGTGGTGGTCCCCGAGTCGATGCTACGGGGAACCCAAGAGATTCAACATCCATTTTTACCCTTCGACATCGTACCGGTACGCTATTTCTCGAACACACAAATGAGTCAGCAACCGGACGCCATGGGCCGTCGTGGCATGATGTTACCCACCGTCAAAGAACTTGGTAAAGAATTTAAAAATCCGGCCGACAGTGGGGCAGGGCAGGTGTATGCCGCTCTGGAGGCTGAAAAAACCAGCGGCACCGATGTACAGCAGACCGAGGATATCCCGGCAGCCTACGTTGAATTCCGAGATAAAGACACCCCCCAATCGCTCGGCACCTACCTCCTCACATCATTGCTGAAAGATCAGGCTGTCGAAATTGGCGGGAAAAAGTACGATGTCGCACTGCGTTATAAACGAATCCATAAGCCGTTCTCGTTGCGGCTTGATGAGGTACGGAAAGACGACTATCTCGGGACAAATATTCCACAAAACTACTCGTCTCAAATCCGCCTTAGAGATCCGGTACGAAATGTCGATCGGAGCGTCAAAATCTGGATGAACAATCCGCTGCGTTACGCGGGAGAGACCTATTACCAAAGCGGATATAACGAACTAGGTGGGACAAAATACAGCACGCTTGCCGTCGTTACCAACATGGGCTGGATGATCCCGTATGTAGGGTGCATGCTCGTCGCAACCGGTTTGCTGGCTCATTTCTCGATTACCTTGACCCGATTTCTAAGGCGGCAAACATCGGCAACTGCCGTCACAAGCGGCGATGCGGATCCGCATCGCCTGCACTCCAAGTGGGCAATGGTCGTCTTCCCGTCCGTTGTGCTTATTTTTGGTATCGGATGGATCGCGACGCGTGCGGTTCCTCGATCACAAAAGTCGAATGAACCATACGTCGAAGCGTTTGCGGCGTTGCCGCTTATTTACCAGGGTCGCGTTAAAACATTCGATACGGTGGCGATCAACAGTTTGCGTATCATATCCGAAAAAGGAACTTTCAAGGACTTATCAGGAAAATCACAATCTGCACAACGATGGCTACTCGAAACGATCGCACACACTCCCGATTCGATGGATTTCCGCATTTTCCGCATCGAAAACTTTGATGTTCTTCACACGCTCGGATTAACGCGGCGAAAAGGTTTTCGTTATTCTTATAACGAGCTTGCCCCGAAACTTGATGCTTTCAAAAAGCAGGTATCGCTTGCCCGCAAGGCGGGCAGCAAAAACGCCTCGCTGTATCAAAAGAAAGTTTTAGAACTCAATGACAAAATCGAGCTTTTCTTGGCACTCCGCGAGTCCCACCGCCTTCCTGATCGAACGGGGCCGAATGCGGAACTTCGGGCACTCACGATGGCTGGTGTCGCGGCGGAGCTTGCAAACTCGAAGGCACCTCGAGCGATACCTTCACCCTCCTCACATCGGGAGTGGGAACCACTTTCTACGACGCTTACGGCGAACTGGGTGAGAGATATTGCGAAGCAGAGGAATATCAACTCCACAGATAAACTTGCAGCAAAAATTGCGGAAGAGGTGTTTTCAGATGAATACGTCGAGCAATTGGTGCAGAGCCAGATAATTCGATTTATCGAGCAGATCGTACAGACGCAAAATCCGAATCTTTCATCGAGCGAGATGCGCGAATATGTCCAACGGGCAGCAGCAAATCTGCCTGAGGAAATGCGAAAGTCGCTCGAGCCGAGTGCACGGCAAGAGGTCGCTTCAGGTCGGAAGCGTGTCGAAACGGAACTTGCCAACAGTCTTCGGACTGTGAACGGAGGGACCGACTTAAATCAGCCGCGCAACGGACTTGCCGACCAAATGGCGGTCGTGCTGACCGCATACAAAGGCGGAGACGCCGAAGCGTTCAACGAGGCGGTTTTGGACTACCAGACGGCGATCGATGCCGAAAAACCTGAAGCATTGACGAAGAATCCCTCGTGGACCAACCGGGGCGTAGAGCGCATTTTCGGTTCGTTCTATGGTTTCGAATCTCGCTTCAATCAATTTGATCCTTTTACCCTGGCGAGCGTCTTTTATCTCGTTGCGTTTGTCTTCGGTGTCCTCGGCTTGCTGATCTGGCGCGCACCGCTGCAACGGGCCGCTCTTTGGCTTATGCTTCTGGCTTTTGCGGTGCAGACCATTGCCATCGTTGCGCGGATCTATATTTCGGGGCGACCGCCGGTAACGAATCTTTATTCGTCTGCCGTTTTCATCGGCTGGGGCTGTGTGCTGCTGGCCATTGTTCTGGAGTGGATTTACCGGATGGGCATCGGGACGATCCTCGGCACGGTGGTCGGTTTCCTCACCTTGCGGGTTGCCTATGGACTGGCGGCTGATGGGGATACGTTTGTGGTTCTGCAGGCGGTCCTCGACACCCAATTTTGGCTTGCAACGCACGTCGTGGCGATCACGCTCGGATATTCGACCACGTTTTTAGCCGGCGGCCTTGGAATTCTTTACATTCTGTTCTTGGCGGCCTCCAGGTTCGGCGCAACCTTTCCAGACAATGCTCGCGATGCATTACCCCGGATGATTTACGGCGTGCTCTGTTTTGCAATCTTCTTTAGTTTCGTCGGTACGGTACTCGGCGGACTATGGGCGGATGACTCCTGGGGACGTTTCTGGGGTTGGGATCCGAAAGAGAATGGTGCACTGATGATCGTGCTCTGGAATGCTCTGATTTTGCACGCCCGCTGGGCCGGATTGGTCCGCGCGCGTGGCATCGCGGTGCTGGCGGTTGCAGGAAATATTGTCACCGCCTGGTCCTGGTTCGGAGTGAATGAACTCGGAGTCGGCTTGCACTCTTATGGATTTACCGAGGGCGTGCTAGTCAACCTCACATGGTTCGTGCTGAGCCAGCTCTTGATTATCGGCATCGGATGTTTGCCCCTGGAAAAATCTACAAAAAAGCCCACCGCCCCGGTCGCTTGAGAGTACGCACGATACCCTAAGTCGACCGAGTGCATGAATGCAGACGCGTTGTGCGAGGTGAGAATAAAACTGACGCGAACCAGAGTCGCTATGCGTCGGCAGGGGGGCGGGCCGAGGGCTGCACCCTTTTTTGCACATCGGTTTCCAGCACCCCAAAAGCCACCTCATGTCGCTGAATGGACATATTCAGAGCGCCCAAGAGTCGCTTTGCCGTATAGTAGGTCATCACCAAACGTTGCTGGATTGCAATCGAATCGGGCTGGGGTCCC
This sequence comes from Planctomycetota bacterium, assembly GCA_036146215.1. Taxonomy (GTDB): domain Bacteria; phylum Planctomycetota; class Planctomycetia; order Pirellulales; family UBA7805; genus UBA7805. The sequence continues at coordinate 285 of JAYYJN010000014.1, read as the reverse complement.
ACAGGTTGAGAATTGAGACCGACATCAATAATCAACTCTTCCGGAGTTCCGGTAACACGACAAAAATTCGCATAGCTTGTGACAGCCTCGCTAACATCCACGTGGATCGTCCGTCTTGCTGTCTCTTCCGCCTCCGAGGATTGGGATTCCGCTTCAGGTTTGTCGGCCATCGTCGATTACTCCATTGCAGTTTTTATTCGGTTGGTCAAATATTCGGGTAATTAAATTTTCCGTCGCATTTTTCGATCAGCCTAGAGCGACAGATCCATAAATGCAAGCGGGGGA
>JAYYJN010000013.1:0-2645 GCA_036146215.1 Planctomycetota bacterium | reverse complement strand
ACAGCGGTTCAAAAGCCTCGGATTCAGTGAAAACCATGCCGGTTATTACGGGATGATCGAGAACATTGATGAAAATATGGGCCTGCTGCTCGATCGACTTACCGATTGGAAACTGATGAAAAATACCGTCGTAATTTTTATGTCCGACAACGGCATGGCACCCGGTGGTTCTGGCGTTGCAGGTCAAAGATTGGGTGCTCTTTCAGATGGAACCCCTCTGCGAGGCTTCAACGCGGGAATGAAGGGATACAAGGGCAGTGTTGAAGAAGGTGGGGTGCGTGTTCCCTGCTTTTTCCGCTGGGATGACCACATCAAACCTGGTCGTGATCTCGATTTTCCTGCCGCCCATATTGACCTGTTCCCCACCCTTGCAGCACTGGCGGGAAGTCCGCTACCTGAAAATCAGGTAGAGGGTGAAAGTCTTCTGCCCTTTTTCCATGATTCCGAATCTCCAGCACCCCGTTATTTGTTCACGCACCAGGGACGGTGGCCGGTCGGCACCGATCCGGATACCCACCAATGGCGAAATTTTGCGGTGTGCGACGAACGTTTTCGACTCGTCGGCGAAGATACTCTATACGACATGATCCGGGATCCATCGCAGACCGAAAATGTGATCGACCGACATCGGGCCGAAGCGGACCGAATGCGATCGGCCTATAACGCATGGTGGCAAAAGACGCGGGGGAAAATGGTTAATGAAGGCGTGCCCCTCTCTTCCACTCGCCCTTTTCACGAACGTTATGCCGCGCAAAAGCAAACCGAGGGCATCCCGAGCTGGCAGGACCCCTTGATCGGCCGCTAGGTGCTTGAGGCGACCGCGAAGCTTGACGTTGTGGCGGCTAGACACCTATCATGATTCGATGGATGCCCAACTTGCCTATGGCCGCAGTGCTGTTTTGAATCTTACGTTGCCCGAAGAGAAGATTCTCGCTTCTTACGGTCCCGCTGCGGGGGACCCGCTCGACGATTTGGTTGCCGCGGTCGCGGCAGCAATGCTCGATCCCATCGGTTATCCACCATTGACACAGGCGGTCGTATCAGGCGATCGGATTGCGGTTCCGCTAGATCCGTCTATTCCAAAGCCCCAATTGTTAGTTGCAGGACTGATCGGGCCGCTCTGCGAGGCCGGCATTGCGCCACACGATATTACGATTCTTACCACCCATCCCGCTGAGGCTAAGCAGGAAGATCCTCGCAATGAACTTCCTGAGATGATCTCGAAACATGTTGGCCTGGTTATTCATGATCCTGATAACCGAGAAGAACTAGGCTTTCTCGCCACGTCTGCTGAAAACCAACCGGTCTATTTGAATCGGGCGATCCAGGATGCGGATGTCGTATTTCCGATCGGCTGCCTTCGTCCTCGTTCATCGCTAGCTTATCACGGAATACATACGGTGCTTTTTCCAACCTATGCCGATCGAGCGACGATGAAACGTTATCAAAAAGCAAGCAACGAAGATTCGGATGTGGCCCGGAGACGCAGAGTCGAGGAAAGCAAGGAAGCAGCATGGCTGCTGGGGCTCCATGCCACGATCCAAGTGATTCCCGGAAGCGGAAACTCTGTAATGCAAATTCTGGCAGGCGATCCAAAAAAAATCGAAGAGATCGGTACAGAGCGGATTGAAGCAGTTCATCAACATAAAGTTCGGCAGCAGGCGCAGTTGGTTATTGTGGGAGTTGATGGAGATAAAAATCAACAAACGTGGGAAAACATTGCTCGAGCTGTCCAAGCCGGTTTGTCGGCCGTTACCGATGGAGGAATTATCGCAATCTGCTGCGAACTTGAATCCGTGCCATCCTCGGATTCAGCAATCCGACAACTCGCTGATGAAGCGGAGTTGTCTGTTGCAAGCCATGCGATTCGCGGAGAAGAATCTGTCGATGCGGTTGCCGCTGCCCGTTTGCTCACCGCACGTGAACAAGCCAACCTGTTTCTTCTCAGTCGGCTCGAAGAAGATTTAGTCTCAGAATTGGGCTTCGCCCACATCGAGCAGATGGAGGAAGTCGCGAGATTGGGCAATCGCGCTGAATCTTGCATCTTGATCTCTTCAGCGCAATTTGCGGACACGCGGATTGACGGGGCATCCTAAGTGCTACATGCAATGTGAGAGATCGAGAGGGAGGAAGCCTACCATGGCGCGGATGATCCTGATTGCAATCGGCAGTTCCGGGGATGTCCATCCTTTATTGGGTATTGCGGAAGAACTCGCTCGACGAAACCATGAGGTAATCGTTCTTACGAACCCTCGCTTTGAATCACTCGTCAAGCGTCTCGGTTTTGAATTCCGACCGCTCGGAAAGGCAGCCGAGTTTGATGCCGTAGCCGATGATCCTGATGTGTGGCATCGGGTGCGCGGTGTTCGATTGCTGGTGAAATGGGCAATCGTGCACACGCTTCGTCCGATTTACGAGACACTTCGCGAGCTTTATATTCCGGATCAGACAGTGGTTGCCGCTCCGCTAACTGCATTTGGCGCGCGAATCGCCCAGGAAAGTTTTGGCATTCCCTTAGCCACAATACATTTGCAACCGGTCGTTTTTCGTAGCGTATATGACACCCCAAGTATTCCGCCTATGCTCACCGGTGGCCGCGTTCCACACTGGCTGAAACGTTTTCAATACTATCTGGCCGATCGAAT
>JAYYJN010000012.1:0-11909 GCA_036146215.1 Planctomycetota bacterium | reverse complement strand
AATGAACCCCGATGAGGCACGAAACGATCGCTGAGAACACCCTTGGGCCGTTTTTTTCGGTGTGCAGACGGATCAAATATTTGAAAAAAATTTAGATTTGCGGGCCATGTTTCTCTACCAGGACCAAAACTACGTATCATTTCGATACAATTGTATCAAAACGATACAAGCAAAATAAAACAGGCGAGGCTGATTTCCCGTGTTCCGCAGGACGTCAGCTCGCCTGTTTTTGGGCGAACAAGTCGCCCGATTTGCCAATCTCTCGGTTCCGAATGCCTCTTCTCAACCTACTCTGGTGCAACGCCACCGTTTGTTGGCGGTTGGCCAGAGATCGATGTAACTCCTTTTCAGCATTCGCTTAAGAGCGAAATGCCAAAGACCTTTTCTCGTCCGTAAATGCCTCTTCCAGTGGGCCGACCCCGCTGTCAGATTAACTTCTTCACTTTGCTCTCTTCGCTTCTTCTCCATCCCGGCCCCGACAGAATCCGTGCGAAACCAGAATTTCCTCTGTTTTAAGGTAGCAAAGTCTATGCCAATCCCCTCCACTGACCCATCAGACGTTTGGCAGACATCGGGTGAGCAATTCAAAGACACAACGAAACCGGCAAGATGCTCGCTAAATATTGGATGGCTTTACTTGAATGATGCGGCCGGTCGAAGTTTTTTAATCCGCTTGATGATGTCTTGCTGGCTAAGTTGTTTTCCGATAGGCAGCATCACGTAGGTCGCATTGTCTCCGTGGCTATCGAGGATAATTTGCCGTGTGTTGGGAGCATCATACCCCGTTTCAGACGGCTCATGTCCGTGGATCAGCACATCGGCGTCCACAAAATTTGCAAACGCATCTGCATTGGCCTGACGAAAATCGCGACCCCAGATGAATTGGAACAGAGGACCGTTCTCTTCCATATCACTTTCGCTTATTTCCTGATCCAAAATCCTGGCATCAAATTTTTCGCGATCGACATTCTCTGGTAGCGTGTGGCTTATCCAGATCCCTTTTTGGACCTTAACGGCGAGGGGAAGCGTCCGCAGAAAGGGAAGATAGGCGTTGCGGACCTTGTCGGTGGCCGGGCCGTACATTTCCTGCATTCCAAACCGAAACAATAGATTGAGCATTTCTTGGTTTTTCAGAATTGGAAAATCCATCAATTCGGACCATTCATGATTGCTCATCTGGAAATGTACTTGCTGCGGAAACTGAACTTTCAATTTAGCAACATCCTCAAGCATCATATGAGACATGCAACCGCCGCTTGAGGGGTATTTAGGACCACCATGACACACTTCCTGAAGAATAAGATGGCGCCGCGGATGATTGGCTAAGTCGGCGATTTGACGGATGGCGTTGAAATTCTGTCGGTGCCCATGCAGATCCGCAGTAACCATGACCTCATCGCCGAACGACGTGTTTAATTCAATCACGTTACCCAAACGGGATTCGGTGTTGGCATTGGCCTGATAAGCCTGGGCCAAGGTCTCGATAATCTCTTCGATATACTCAATTGTTGCAACCATGAGATTCAACCGTAGCAGCCAAAAACCAGCCAAACAAGCAGGCATCAAGCCGACAAATCGCAGATCAAAAACACCGGCGGTGTGACTTAAATCATGCTAGCACGGGGCAATGGTTAGCGACATTTTGGGCTTCATCGAGATATCTCGTAGAAATCGTGAAATTGCACGATTTAGAGGGTTTTACGGTGACCTTCTCTACCGGATCACCCCCTCCGGGCAACGCGGCGTGCAACTTTGGAGGCCGTGAGTTTTTAGCGATTGGCTGGATTCTGTCGGTTATTCCGTCGATACCCATAACGGATGTCTGGCTCGCCACTTGCCTCTTCGCTTGGGAGCGTGTCCGGCTGACAGGGCGTTTTTCCGTCATGGTTTCCGATAAAGGATTCAAGGGCAATGGCAATGAAGAAAATCATGTACATTCTCTTCCCATTAATCATGTGCGCTTGTTTCATCGGCTGCGCGCGTCAGACAAATATGGGTTGCCAAGATGGGTGTAATGGCGGTTGCAACCGGTGCGGTATGTTCGGAGGTGGGGGAGATGCAATGACGGCATATGGAGAACCATGCGGACCGCTAGGTCACTTAATGGGCGGCTCTCAGGGTGCTTGCCCGCAAAACCCTCGCGCCTTTATAGGTCCCGCAGGACCACCCACTGCAGCGGTCACCTATCCATACTACACGACGCGTGGACCCCGCGATTTTCTATTGGATCAACCACAGACGATCGGTCCCTAGAGTAGAGCGTACGGTGAAATCGGATTCACACAGCAGGGTGGTTAGCAGGGTGGTCCAAGGATCAGCGAGATATTTTGTCCGCCGAATCCAAAACTATTCGATAGTGCGAAGTCGCACTCTGACTGACGCGCCTCGTTCGGAATATAGTCCAAGTCACAGTCTGGATCTGGATTTTCATAGTTAATGGTTGGGGGTAAAACGCCATCTCTCATCGCTAATAAACACACGATGACTTCGGTCGCTCCCGCCGCCGCTATCAAATGACCCATCATACTTTTTGTGCTTGAAACGGGTATCTTATAAGCCGTTTCTCCAAGAGCTTGTTTAATTGCAAGCGTCTCCACCTTGTCGTTCACGCTCGTGCCGGTTCCGTGGGCATTGATATATTGGATTTGTTCTGCAACGATACCCGCATCGTCTAGCGCCGATTGGATGCAGCGGATCGCACCCCGACCCTCTGGATGCGTATCTGTGATACGGAACGCGTCTGCCGTCGAACCATAACCTTTGATTTCTCCGTAAATTTCGGCACCGCGAGAACGAGCATGCTCTAGTTCCTCTAGAACCAACATCGCGGCACCCTCACCCAGTACAAAACCATCACGATCACGATCGAAAGGTCGCGAGGCAGCTTGTGGGTTGTCATTACGGGTTGAAAGCGCAGTCAAGAGATTGAATCCGGTGACTCCGAAGGGATGAATCATGCTATGGGTTCCCCCGGAAAGCATAACATCAACATCCCCACGGCGGATTAACTCACGTGCTTCACCGATCGCCTGACTGCTTGCCGCACACGCGGTGAGGCAATTGATGTTGGGTCCCTGTGCATCAAACATGCTTGCCAAGTGGGCTGCTGGCATATTCGGCTCTTGTTCAAGCTCATCGACCGGATTGAGTAACTCGATACCCTTTTTGACGAAAGCAGCCACGTCTAGTGATTCTTCTCCCCCGTCCATAGCCGCCAGAATCATCTTGGCGAACGCATCAAAATTTTGCTGACCCTCACCGCTTCCCAGATATACCCCGAACCGCAATGGATCAACTTTGCCCACGATATCGGCCGCCGATACGGCTTGTTTTGCTGCGCCAGCGGCAAAATTCGAGTGTCTCCCGCGACTGTTCCATAACTCAGAATCTTCACCTTCGTCCGCAATGCTCCAGTCCAGCACTTCGGCAGAAAACTTTGTTGGAAATTCGCTGGCGTCAAATGCTTGAGTGTAGCCGACACCGGATTCGCCATTCTGTAGCCGCTCCCACAGTTGCTCCGGTCTGGTTCCCAAGGGTGTAATGCAACCCATGCCTGTAATTACGACGCGTCGTTCCATAGATATACTTTTTTAGGCTTAAGACGTTGAGAGTGATGTCTGAGAGAGGAGATGTTCTGGGCATTCCAATTTGGATCCGTCCGCATTTCGACCGACCTCAAAAATCCGCAGTGATTTGAGGAGATCACCAAAATCTCCTGGTTCAAACAGAGGACGATGTGCCGTTTCGCGGTCGATATGGGCAAATAAGATTTCAGCTTCGGCCTGGAGACGTTCTCCAATGTGGCTGGTTGTAATTGCACGTGCCCCGGTTTCTTCAATGGCCTCTAATTTTGCGTGATAAGTCAGCGTGTCACCCGGTACGCCACGACAGTGAAACGCCAGACGTGGAACTTTTGCTAAAATCACCCTCTCCTTGAAAGCATTATACTGACTCACCAGCATGCCGGCTGTCTGGGCCATCCCTTCCAAGATCAGTGAATTTGGCATGGTTGGAATGCCGCAAAAGTGATCATGCAGGTGTTCTTCGGAGAGCGAAATGGTTTTAATCGCTGTCGCGGTCTCGCCACTCACAAGTTCAGTGAAGCGATCAATCCAAAACCATCGCATAGTTGTTACCTTCAGTCCCGGTCCTTAAACTTTACTCTCCACATAGTTGCACATGTCTTGAACGGTGAGTGATGTTGCAAACTCTTGGACCACTGGATTTTCCTCAAATTTGCTGAGATCCGCAAATGGCATGCGCTTTTTTAATTCTGCAAGTCCCTCGGCATTGATCGTCCCATCAACGACATAATCGGTATTCGTGAGAATGTCTTCCGGGAAAAGTTCGCCCCGTGGAATTTTGATGTCAAAGCTTTTCTCGAGGCGAAAAACAATATCCAGAAAATCGATTGACTCGGCACCCAAATCTCCGACAAGCGTTGCTTCGGCAGTCACCTCGTCATCATCGACACCGAGGGCATCAACCAACGATTCTCTCACTTTTTCAAAAACTTCTTCTTTGGACGGCATAGGGAAGGTTCCTCTCCTTGTTTTGAAATAAAGTTTTTATTTTGGTTCCGTTACACGAGATCGATGCGGATATTTATCGCTCGCGTCCGTCTGGTTTTTATGTACTTCTTCAGCCTTGCATGGCGATGAAACCGCGGTCATTGTGATTCAACTAGCCAACTACTGCAATTCCTCTTTACCTTCTGGTCGGTAAAGTCGCTGAAAAAGCTTCCGTAATTCATGGATTGTCCGTTGATCCAGGGAAGCATCTTCGGGCTTGGAGTCAGCCAGATTGTATCGCTCAAGTGTCAATCGCGCACTGACGTGCGTTTTCCCATCGACCGCTCCCACCGTTTTGAAGGTTGTCGTCTTGTCGTCTTGTTTTATCTGTTTTGCGTTGACAACCAACTGGAAACCGGGTTCCACAAAGTCGGCGTATTTGATGTTACGTGCCTCCTTTAAGACGACGACGCTATGGGCAAAATCTTCATCATGTCTCACCAACCAGGCCCCAGCCTGAGTCATCGCCTCGAGCATCAAGACACCGGGCAAAACAGGAAAGAGTGGGAAGTGATCGGCCAAGTACTCCTCTGCAAGTGAGAGATTCTTAACCGCTGTAATCTCTTGTCCTGCCTGAAGTTCCAGTATGCGGTCGACCAACGTGAAACGCATGGCAGTTTATCGGAGGGCTTCGCTCCCCGTCCCGACATAGCCAATGAGTCGGTGCGAGGATCTGTTCGAATAAACGAGTGAGTATAGAACGGGCACCGGCAATCCTCAACAGCATTCCCTTTGAGCAGAGCGACAGATTGATTGATAAGGCACACTGTGTATTTGGGCCCGCACGATGGCACACGCAGTCGGCAAGCCAACATGAAACCTGATGATTGAGCGGCGATTTATGCCAAAATGACAGTAATACACCAAGATGCCAAAAAAGTGCCAAAATGGCAGCTTTTTGGGAATTTTCAAATGTGTATAAAAACCTATAAGTCAATTAATAAATAGAACTTAAGATAATTTTTTACGATCGGCATGGTGGTTGCTTTACGAGTAGTTTCAGAGGTTTTCAGGCTATTTGGTGAACTGAGGAACCTTGCGCAGTGTGACCTGTTGCAATAGTCATCACTGCCAAACCCAAGACAATTATTTCAGCACAGCATCGAAGGAGGATCATGCCATGTTACGTATAAATTCTCAGTGTCTTAGTCCAGCTCTCGCTTTTCGCACCGACATGGATCAGTTGATTGCCGATGTGTTTGGGCCGCAACAGGATCCCGTCCCCACCATTGGTGGGCGTCGTGGTCATCCGGCAGTCGATGTCTGGGAGGAGAGTGAGGATTACTTTGTCGCTCTGGATATACCCGGACTTAGCGAGAGTGATGTGAAAATTACGGCCATTGGTCGCGATCTCACGATTGAACGAGCACACGACCAAGCGGACCATTCGACCGGTGAGGGAAGTGAGAAAGATGAAGTGACGCAAGTGAAACAGGCTGAACCGAATTACTTCCACCGCGAACGGAATGCAGCCGATTTTCAAAGGATGATTCGCTTTCCGTTTGAAATCGATATTGAGCACGTCGAAGGTAGCCTTGAGGCGGGCGTATTAACGATCCGTGTTCCGAAGGCGGCTTCAGCCAAGCCACGACAGATAACCATTCAGACCCGCTGATGCTCCTCGGGTCGGGGGGTGGTGGCACTCTAACGTGCCACCACCTTTTTGATGGAATTTTAACGGACCGCTAATCCGTTTCCTTGAATCAACCGCAAGAGTACCATCGCGACGTTGAAGACGTAGAATCAGTGCACACGTTGACCGGGCTTGGCACCGGAGTCGGGACTAAGAAGAAAAACTTCCGCTTTGCCCGGCCCGGCAGCCACAACCATACCTTCGCTGGTTCCAAACTTCATTTCTCGCGGCGCGAGGTTCGCCACGCAAACCACCAGACGGCCGACAAGTGTTTCCGGTTCGTAGGCCGACTTGATTCCCGCAAACACAGTACGTTGTTCCTCACCGCCCAGTCCGAGCGTCAGTTTGAGCAGCTTACGTGCTTCGGGAATGGCCTCGGCACTTAAAACGCGGGCAACCCGCAGATCCACCTTGGCAAACTCGTCAATGGTGATTTCATCGGCCAGTGGTTCATCGATCAGTGGCTGCGGGTCGTCGCTCGTCGTGGAAGTAGGTTGTGGCTGGGATTCATCTTCTCGACTTTCGTCAATCATTGCTTGTACCTTTTCGATTTGTAGTCTTTGAAGCATATGTTTGAATTTTTGGACTGGAGTGCCGAGCAAAGGCTCTTGCGCCTGGTGCCAGTGTTCAATTGATTCGCCCAGCAGTTGGCTACAGTCATATGCCAATCGCGGTAGCACAGGCGCGAGGTATATGACCAATTGGCGAAAAAGATTAAGCGCAACGGTACATACCTCTTGGAGTTCTTTTTGGCGAGTCGGATCCTTGTTGAGTTCCCAAGGTCGTTTCTCTTCCACATACGGGTTTGCGCGGTCGGCTAGGGCCAGAATTTTTCTCATCGCTTGTGCAAAGTCGCATTTTTCATAGGCCGCGGCTATCGCTTTACCCTCTTCCGCTGCCCTGGCAAACAATCCCCCATCCTCCGGGTAGCTGCTGGCCAATCCAGTGTGTTGCACAAACTTCGCCGCACGACTGGCAAGATTCACCACCTTGCCGACCAGATCCGCGTTTACCTTCTGGACGAACTCATCGATATTTAAGTCGATGTCGTCCACTTTGGCACTTAACTTAGAGGCGTAGTAATAGCGCAAGTAGGCCGCATCAAGGTGCTGTAGATAGGTCTTTGCGCGGACGAACGTGCCTTTGCTTTTCGACATCTTTTCCCCACCCACGGTAAGAAATCCATGAATATGCACTTTGCTGGGGAGGGTAAAGTTTGCCGTTTTGAGCATTCCCGGCCAAAAGAGTGTATGGAAATATGCAATATCTTTACCGATAAAATGATGGATTTCGGACGTGTCACTCTTCCACCAATCATCAAAATTTTCTCCCACTTGCTTGCACCACTGGCTTGTCGAAGCCAAGTATCCGATGGGCGCATCAAACCATACATACCAATAGTGCCCCGGATAATCCGGGATCTCAAAGCCGAAATAAGGCGCGGGCCGTGAGATGTCCCAATCCCGCAATGGCTTATTGAGAAAATGCCCCTGTAAATAATTCGCAATTTCTAATTGAAGATGCCCATCGTTCTGTGTCCATTCGTCAAGAAATGAATGTAATTTTTCAAGTTCAATAAACAGGTGCGCAGCAGATCGAACTTCCGGAGTTGAGCGTGAGAGCGTACTGACGGGATCGATCAGCTCTGTAGGTGAGTAAGTGTGGCCATTATCACAACTGTCTCCGTACTGATTTGAAATTCCACAAATGGGACAGGTGCCGCGCACGAAACGGTCAGCAAGAAAAGTCTCTGCCTTGGGGTCATAGAGTTGAGATACGTTCCGTTCTATGACCAGTCCCTCGGAGAGCATGGCCGACCATATTTGCTCACAAAGTTCTCGATTCTCTTGGCAGTGGGTGCTTCCATAGTTATCGAACTCGATATCAAATTTAGAAAAATCATCTTGATGTTCCTTGTGAATTTGCTCGATAAACTGCTCTTCGGAAACACCTCGTTGCCGTGCACTGATCATGATGGCTGTGCCGTGAGTGTCATCACCACAAATATAAATGCATTGGTTTCCCTGCAGTTTTTGGAACCGGACCCAAATGTCGGTTTGAATGTACTCCACCAAATGGCCGATGTGGATCGGGCCATTCGCATAGGGGAGACCGGCGGTGGCAAGGATTTGACGCATGCAAGCAGCGATCGAAAAAGCGGTGTTTCTTGGAAAGCTGGGATTGTAGCCGAGTAATAAGCAAATCGGGAGGCGGGAGAGCAGTGAAGAGGTTATCCTGCAAGCACATCAAATGCCAACAAGCGCACGCCAGCGGGGACTGATACGTTGAACCGGTATTTATTTTTTAATTGCGGTAGCGATAGTAGCACCGCTGCTGCCACCGAAGAAAAACACAAAATTTTTTCACTTTGGTACAGTCAAAGTGCACTCTGCTATGAAAAGATTGCGTGCTGCCTAGAGCATTTGTCCGCATAATACCAATGCTGTGTGGTATTTGCGATCAAGACTGCAGTCGTCTGACAAGCCTGTCCGAGTGACGGTCGTGTAATTTTGCGCATCAAAAATTGAAGAAGTTTCCTGATGCGTTCTCTTTTGGTTTTTGCTAAAGAAGCGACCCGTCACAACATCCCCGGTAGTAGTGGCAAGGATGCCAGCTCCTCGGAAGTGACCTTTTGCGAGTTCATTGTTGCTATTTTTTGCGGGTAAATAACTAGATCGCGGCAACATGGAGGTTGCCTGCAGGTAAGTAGATTGCCGTTTGGGCGGTTTATCGGCACCTGGAGCGACGGACACCGTCGAATCCTCCTCAGTTGTCTTTAAAAAGACCTCAGTTCCAGGGAGGGAACGATGGTACCGATTCAGATTACAGCGCTCCTGTTGGCGGCAACCGGAGCGGGGGAAACGGTTCTCTATGATTTTCAAGCCAGTTGGTGTGGGCCCTGCAAAATGATGGCTCCTGTGGTGCATCAATTGTCTGCGGAAGGTTATCCGGTTCGTGAAATTGATGTTGATCGAGACACTGCTCTGGCACAGAAATATGGTGTAACCAACATTCCATGTTTTGTGTTGGTTGTCGACGGCAAAGAACGCGGACGGATTATTGGTGCCACGAATTACCAGCGACTTTCGGAACTACTTTCGACTTCTGGTGTCCTGCCTAGCCCCGCACATAAGATGCATGCGCGTGGACAATCGCCTGAACGTTCGCGTAAACTTTTGCCGCTTGCCGGACCAATATTTTCTCGGCCGTCGCCAAAGCCCTCGCCAAAACAAACACTGTCCCCCGATCTTAATGTGCCGCAGGTAGCCCTCGGCCAATCGTTTGATCCCGTTCCAGTTTTTCCAGGGTCCAGCCATACGCCATCGGCGAATCGGCCACGATCTGCAGAACCGCCAATAAGTCGAAACGGTACAGAGGGGCATAGCCCTCTTCAATTGCTGGGTGCTCGTCTACTGCGGGCGAGTGTGCGACTCAAGGTATACGATCCGCAGGGCCACTCGCTTGGCAGTGGTACCATCATTGATTCATGGATGGGCCCCAACGGAACTTCGGAGGCGTTAATTCTCACATGCGGGCATATTTTTCGCGATTCAGCAGGCAATGGAAAAATTGAGGTCGATCTTTTTGACCAGGATGCGGCTACCACGGTTGAAGGGTTTTTAGTCCGGTATGATCTGCAGAACGATATTGGATTGGTTTCAATTCGCTCCAATCGACAATTGCCTGCGATGGTGCTCTCGGACGAAAGGGAAGAGACAAAAGTCGGAGAGATGGTATTGAGTGTCGGCTGCGACCATGGCAACGACCCAACTGTGCAATACAGCACCGTCAAAGCAATCAATAGTTTTGTCGGCCCCCCGAATTTACAGGTGGAGGGTCAACCGGCGGTTGGGCGTAGTGGGGGAGGATTATTTAACCGCCGCGGAGAATTAATTGGCATCTGTAATTTTGCTGATCCCACCGATCGTGCCGGCCTGTATGGTGCAGTAGAGTTAGCTCATTCCATGTTGCGGGAGTTAAATCCATCTAATCCCACGTTGGAACCGAAAGCAAAAAGTTCGTTGGCCGCCGAAAATAATGCGCCTCAAGCTCTTTCAATGCTTGCGGAAACGACACATAAAGGAGCCGGCTCGCAGGAGCTGATTTGCATCGTACGAACCGGGAAAGGCAGTGAAAGTCGCCATCAAGTGCTGGTGATTGATAATGCATCAAAAGATCTGCTGGAAAAGATTACTGCCGAACATTCTCAGAAGGGCCGTACATTCCCCACCTCCATGGCAGTCGAAGCGGATCAAAGAAGATCCAATTCAAACCGTGTCCCCGACTTAAGGTTTGAAACGCGCTAAACTCTCGCATTAAGTTTCTCGAGCAAAGGGTCCGCGACGGTAAAGTCGTCGAGAACTAAATTCGCTGCCTCGGCGGTGAGTTCCTTTGCAGAGTATTTCCCCGTGCAGACTCCCACCGTATGTGCACCGATCGCCCGTCCACAACGTATATCGGCGGGTGTGTCTCCGATTACAAAGATCTGTTCGGCCTTTACGTCCCGACCCCAACGTTGATGTGTCGCGTTTAGTGCCTGTCGGGCTACACGATTGCGATCCGTGTGCTGATCACCAAAGCCGCCAAAATCAAAGTGGTGATCCAGTTCATAGTGCTTAAGTTTTATCGAGGCACCTTTGGCCATATTTCCTGTCAATAGTCCAAGTTCGATGTCCGGTTGGCGACTGATTTTTTCAAGGAATGACTTAATACCGGGCAGTACCCTTCCTGAACATTTTGCGAGACATCCAGGAAGTAATTGTAGGTAAGCGTCAGTGAAGCGTTCCCAATTGTGATCGTTTTGAGCAATATCAAAGTGGGTGAATAAATCAGCAACAATTCCCCGATCGGTGCGTCCGGCGAAGGGGACCCCCGGATCAGTTACCTCAACATCGAATGTTTTTTGCAGAGTTAGTAGGAAAGCCTGTTTTCCGGCACCCCCGGTGGTGATAAGTGTTCCATCGATATCAAAGAGACAAATTTTCATGGGCGTGCGGCGTCCGTGCCATTGTGTGTGGATGTGAGTGGAATGCAGTTTAAATGTGAGACTTATGGTTGTAACGATTATTCGTCCACTGCTAGCAGGGCCCAACCCGAACAATCGGACATTCTCCCGGAACGAAAACGAAAAAAGTGTGCATCGAGCGGTCTATTTGCTTGCGGAGCCTTTCAAATCAACTTAAAGTGAATCGAGAACGACAGCGGAGAGTCGAAAGTCTTGTAATCTTCTCCGCCAGAAACAAATGAACGGAAGGTTGAACGATGGTACGTAGTTTAATCATGTCGGCGCTATTTGTAATGTGCTGTGGCATGACTTCGCATCTTGAAGCGAATGATTATCTAGTAGGCGGCCAATTTAATACCCCTAAGGTGACCCATTATCGGTCACGGCAAACAGGACAGATTACTTACTACGGACCACGATGTTGTCCACCGGCTGAGAATTGTCGTACGACCAATTATGCCCCCGCGGCAATTGAAAGTACGCCCGTGACCGCGTCGGTATATCAGCCGGTGACCGGTGGCCCCACTTACAATATCCGGTCTAATTACACGCCTTATCAAATGGGGCAAACTGTATCCAGACCCCGAGGTTGGCGAGCGTGGTTCAGCAATCCGTTTGCTGCCCCAATTTCTACCGGCCCCTAAAGAGATACTTGGCTGGCGAGTTGAATCATATCGGGCGCAGCTCAACAGGAGTGGAT
>JAYYJN010000011.1:0-7471 GCA_036146215.1 Planctomycetota bacterium | reverse complement strand
TTCAGTGAATCAACGTGCCGCGATCTTTTGAAGGCACACCCGGGGATTCCGCGAGGTAACAAATAAAATGATTGTCAGTTGGGACTGGCTTAAGCAGTATGTGCCGTTGGAGATGGCTCCTAGTGAACTTGAGGAGCGGTTGACGGCATGTGGGCTCAATCATGAGGGCAGCCGGACGGTCGGTAAGGATCTAGCGATCGATCTTGAGGTTACGAGTAATCGCCCAGATTGTTTGGGGCATCTGGGCGTCGCCCGGGAAATTGCTGTCCTTTACGACTTGCCGCTCACAGTCCCGATTGCCGAACCTGTGACCGGTCCAAGGATCCGTACCGAAGAGGTCAGCGTCGAGCTAGAAGCTGCTGACCTTTGTCCTCGATATACCGGGCGAGTGATTCGCGGTGTCAAAGTAGGGCCGAGTCCCGAATGGCTCGTTGATCGTTTGCGAACTATTTATGAGTACAAGCAGGGTGCGCGTTGGGAACCGGTCAATAATGTGGTCGACATCACCAATTATGTCCTTCTAGAGTCAGGGCAACCGCTCCATGCCTTCGATCTTGACCACGTCGCTGGACACAAGATTGTAGTACGACGGGCCGTAGAGGGCGAGCAACTGATAGCGATCAATCATAAGACTTACACGCTCGACTCGGATATGTGCGTGATTGCAGATCAAAAGCGACCGATTGCCTTGGGTGGCATTATGGGGGGGGCTGAGACGGAAGTCTCAAGCGAAACAACCGATCTATTCATTGAGAGTGCGATGTTTGCACCCCTGTCGATCCGTTCGGCGGCTCGCAAGCTTGCACTTTTTAGCGATTCGTCGTATCGCTTTGAACGCGGTCCAGATCCGAAAGGTGTTGATTGGGCGAGTCGAAGATGCTGTGAACTGATTCTTCAGGTGGCCGGGGGTGAATTGGCCGAAGGAACCATCGACCTCGGGACACAAGCGGAATCAATGGCACCGATCCCCTTGCGGCTTTCGGAAATCGAGCGAATTCTCGGCATTGTGATTTCGCCGGCGCAAGTGGAGCGAATCCTGATTGCGCTCGGAAATAACGTCGAGAAAAAAAATGGAGAAACGTTGACGATCGTTCCCCCTTCCTGGAGGCAAGATCTTTCGCGGGAAGTCGATCTCATCGAAGAAGTCGCCCGCATCGATGGTTATGATAAGATTCCCGAGGATCGCCAGGTTCCGATCTGCGCGTCTTCACGGTCTCGCTTAGATCGCGTTACTGACCGGGTTTACCACACGCTCACATCTGCCGGATTTGATGAGGTGATCACCCCCAGTGCGGTCGATGCGCAACTGGCTTCGCGGATGTCGCCCTGGTCCACACAAGCTCCGCTTCAGAGCAAGGTCCCTATGCTGCGAGGGGCAAATCAATTGCGGACTAGTCTGATTCCGAGTTTGCTTAACGTTCGGCGGACAAATGAAAATGTGGGGGTCGAAACGATTGAAATTTTTGAACTCGCGTCCGTGTATCTTGCGACTCCGAACATGGAATCCGAAGCGTGGCACACGGAACGCAAGCTCTTGGGTCTTTGCAGTGGCAGAGGTTTTTTTGAATTAAAGGGTGTGGTCGAGGCATTGCTTGTGAAACTGGGTATCGGCTCGACACTCGATCTGAGCGACTGTGCAGATCCATTTTTTCGGTCGGGCCATGCTGCTGATCTACAGCTTAAAGGGGAGCGACTAGGATATATCGGCGAGGTTTCCGATGAGGCCCGCAAAACCTGCGGTTTGCGGACGCCTGTATTTGTCGCCGAACTCTGTTTTTCCCGATTGGTGAATCTTGCACTGCTTATTCCATCTGCGCACCCGTTGTCACCCTATCCGACCGTCGACCGTGATTTCAATTTTGAAGTAGGGGAAACGGTACGCTGGTCCGACTTTGCAGCCACCGTGCGGCAGGCTGCCGGCGAACATTTGGAATCGATCGAACACTTGGAAACCTACCGCGATCAAGAACGGCTTGGTGAGGGACGCAAGAGTCTGGTTCTCAAAGTGGTGTTGCGAAAGGCGGATGGGACGCTTACGGGGGATGAGGCAGAGCAAGTTAGTCAGCAGATTAGCACTGCCTGCCACAAAGCGTAC
This sequence comes from Planctomycetota bacterium, assembly GCA_036146215.1. Classification (GTDB taxonomy): domain Bacteria; phylum Planctomycetota; class Planctomycetia; order Pirellulales; family UBA7805; genus UBA7805. The sequence goes on along the minus strand of JAYYJN010000011.1, from coordinate 5,376 downwards.
GGAGCGTCGCTGCGTACGTGATGCTCGTCGCCCGTCAAAACTCGACAGCATCATCCCAGATATTCGGCAAATATTTCGCATTAACACGCTGACGGACTAAGGCCCGCTGTCGATCGTTCAAAGCTGCTGTGCCTTCAACGCCCTCCAAAATCGTATTCTCATTTTTCTTCGTCAGTTTGTTCAGCACAAAATCACCAGGTAGAGAAAATCCGTGGACACCGGTCAACTGTTGTCCCGCATCTTTTTTCGTGATTTCAATCTCAATGAAAATATAATTTCCCATGGAAGGGATTTGCTTGGGATTTTGCGTCGCCTTTACAAAGCCGTCTTTGATTCGGATCATCCAGCCCTTGCCGTCATCATCCCAACGGGCGACGATTTCTCGGCTGCTGCAAATCAAATAATGGCAGTTTCGTCGCAGCGATTCTGGCACTGCGAGGGCCAATCCAGCCTGCGCGTTGGCCGAGTGCTGGATAGATGGTCCCGATGATTCTATCGCTGATTTGCCCGCCGGAAGAGGAATCACACCACGGCATTCAGGGCAGCGCCCTTTTTTTCCCGCGAGCGAATCGGGCGCCTTTACCGGTTCTTGGCAATGCGGACAGCGAGTGCGGATCATGAAAATATCCCCCGCCCCATCCTAAACACATGGTGCGGTCAATGGCAACCGGCTTTGCGGTCCTTCGCGCCAATGCACAAAACTGCTATCTGTGAATGAAACAAACGGTTCAAAAATCGCATCAGTACGAGGTCGCTTTAGGAAAGGACATAGGGGATGGCAAAGTGGAAAATTGCGGGAGTAAATTTTGACCATTTTCATATGGGAGACAATTTGCGTTTTGCTCACGAACATCCCGACGTAGAAATAGTCAGTCTTTGCGACGAGCACCCTGAGCGGATGGATGAAGCTGCTGCCAATTTTTCAATCTCCTCGGATCGTCTGTATACCGATTTCAATGCCTGCCTGGAAGACACAGAACCGGACCTGGTATTGCTTTGTCCGGCGACAGCCCGTCACGCCGAATGGACGGAAAAAGTGGCACCTTTTAATGCCCATATTCTGATGGAAAAACCGTTTGCAGCAACTCTGGCGGAAGCAGATCGCATGGTGGCTGCAATGCGACCCGGGAAGCAACTTGCGATCAATTGGCCGCTTGCCTGGTATCCTCCGCATCGAACCGCACGGCGACTGATCGACGAGGGCAAAATCGGTGATGTGGTCGAGGTCCACTTTTATGATGGTAACCGCGGTCCGTTATGGCATGCTGCCGATAAGGTGGAGAAAACGGCGGAAGATGTTCAGCGCGAGAAACCGCACAGCTGGTTTTACAAACGGGATCAAGGCGGAGGCTCATTGCTCGATTACCTGGGCTATGGAACCACCCTGGGGACATGGTTTCTTAATGGCCGAAAGCCGATCGAGGTGACCGCAACGGTGGACTCACCGCAGGGCCTGGAGGTGGACGAGCATAGTATCGTCGTAGCCACTTACGAAACCGGGCTCTCAAAATTTGAAACTCGTTGGGGGACTTATACTGATCCCTGGACGCATCAACCTCAACCCAAATGCGGTTTTGTGATTGTGGGAAGTGAGGGGACGATCAGCAGCTACGATTATGAAACAACGATTTATGTGCAGTCCGATGCTTTCCCGCAAGGTGAAGTTCTCCAGGTCGACCAACTTGCGATCCCATTTCAAAATCCAGTCCAGTACATGCTTGACTGCCTCGAGAAAGACCGACCTCTTGAGGGCCCGCTGGCCGTTGACATTTCGAGAATTGGACAGCAGATTGTGGACACTGCGGTTCAAAGTGCGGCAGAAAAACGAACGCTCCCCCTGCTGGATTAAGCGGTAGAAATCAAAGAGGTGCTGTATGTGACCCAAAGAAGAACTCGAAGAAATCATCGAACAGATCGCATCGATTGAAAGTCCCGTCGGGATGGATGCAGTTTATGTTCACGCGCTAATTATCGATAAATTGCAGGCAATCGAAAATCGATTGAATCGGCTGGAGAATAAGCTGCAGGCATCAGCCCCGAACGAAAATTTCAATAACGGTTAAGTGGCGTTGAATTCACCGCTGCCACTGAGGGCCTGTTATAATGGCAACCTATGTGGCATTTGCCCCAGGCCACTCGAGACATTCTGGAGCAATATTTTTTTACAAAAATTCCTTCGTGAATAAATCCCGACCTGGCAGTCAAAGAGACGGCGCGTTCCATGGCAAATAAACAGCAACAGATATTTGCAAAGATTGTGCTGCACAACAAGCTTTTGGATGCGGCGGAACTCGAACAATTGCTCGCAGAATTTTCTGACCCCGAAGAGATCATCCGTCGCCTTATCCAAACAGAGAAAATCGTAGAGAAAAAAGGTTTGCAGTTGCTGGCCCTTTACCGAAAGCAGTTGCAGAAACTCACTCCTGCGGCAGATGCTGCACCGGTATCGACAGAAAAATCAAGTTCGCCGGCAATCCCCGGTAATGCTGATGCAATCGATGCTCTGGTCGAAGAGGCCCTCGAAGAAGATGACGCAGAAGAATCTGTCACGAAGGCCACAGAGAAAAGCATCTTACCGCCAGAAGCCGAGGATCATGTCGATTCTGAGAAAACGATGCAAAGTGTGACTGAGCACGTGCCCCCGGCTGATACCAATGATCCCCCCCCGCTGAAAGTTGACCTCGGAGATGTGACCGACCTGTCGGCGGTCGAATCAGAAGATGAGGATTTGCCAGTTCTGGAACGTGATACCGATGCCGCTCAGGCAGAGGCTACCGTGCGAGCCGACTCGGTGGGCGTCTCTCAAGACGGTGATCCGGTAGCGACCGATTCGAAGGCTAAGGAATTGATTCATGATATTTTACTCGAAGCACGCCGCTTGAAGGCGTCCGATGTTCACATTACCGCTGGCCTCGTGCCGATGATTCGGCAGGCGGGATCGCTCAAGCCGCTGGATCGTCCGCCGCTCTCACCTGAGGTCACCGAGGGAGGCCTGCTGGCCATGGTGGACGCCGAGCGTCGCAAGGAATTTCTGGAAACCAACGACTTGGATTTTTGTTATGACGGAGGTGATTCCTTGGGTCGCTTCCGCACAAATTTTCTTCGTGAGCAGTCAGGAATGGATGGCGTTTTTCGACTCATCGACACTCAGGTGCCGAGTTTCGAACTACTCGATTTGCCCGACCAAGTCAAACGTTTCACGGAATATGCCGTGGGGATCGTGTTGATTACTGGACCCAAAGGTTCAGGTAAGACAACAACGCTTGCTGCCATGGTCGATCTTTTAAACGAGACTCGAAATGAGCATATGATTCTTATCGAAGACCCGATTGAATATGTCCACCAGAATAAAAAATGCCATATCAATCAGCGCGAGGTCGGGACTCATACGAAGACGTTTGGTAATGCGTTACGGGCCGCCTTGCGAGAGGCTCCCGATATTATCATCGTCGGGGAAATGCGCGATCTAGAAACTACATCGTTGGCGATCAGTGCTGCGGAGACCGGACACTTGGTATTCGCAACGTTGCATACGCCCGACGCCATCCGGACTATCGGACGGGTACTCGATGTTTTTCCACCGGAGGAGCAAGGGCAGATCCGCGCGATGTTGAGTGAATCGCTACGGGGTATTGTCTCACAGCAATTAGTCCCCAATCCTTCGGGTGACTCTTTGGAACTAGCGCTTGAAATACTCGTCAATACGTCTGCGATCGGTAATATGATTCGTGAAGATCGAACCTTCCAACTGCGTGGAATGATGCAGACGGGGCGTAAACAGGGCATGCAGCTTCTCGATGACTCACTTATTGACTTGGTGCGTGCTGGAAGGATTTCAAAACAAGAAGCTTTCTCACGTGCCACTGAAGAAGAGTACGTCCAGAAAGAGTTGGGTTAAAAACTGATGGCAGAGATTGATCAATTCTTGCGGGCGATGGTTGAGCATGGCGCAAGTGATGTGCATCTCGTAGTCGGGCAACCGCCGAAGTATGTGCTTCATGGGCACGTTACACCCATTAAAGGCTATGAGGATCACACGCTCGGTTCGGATGAACTTAGAAAAATTTTATTTGCAATTTTAAGTGATGAGCAGGCCTCGACCTATGAATCGCACTGGGATATCGACTTCGCCTATGAGATCGAAGACTGCGCGCGATTCCGCTGTAATTATTATTTTCAGCGAACCGGTTACGGCGCGGTGATGCGGGTGATCCCCTCAAATATTCTTACATTGGATCAACTCGATATGCCGCCGGTGCTGAGATCGCTTGCAGAACTTCGGGCGGGTTTGGTACTGGCCACCGGACCGACTGGGAGCGGTAAAACGACAACGTTAGCCGCGATGATTGACCATATCAACACTGATAGCAGTCGCCGGATTATCACGATTGAGGACCCGGTAGAGTTTGTACACCCGAACAAAAAATCGATCATCAGTCATCGTGAGGTGGGCACGCACACCAGTTCCTTCAAAGCCGGGTTGCGAGCAGTCACGCGGCAGGATGCTGATGTGGTACTTGTGGGCGAACTCCGAGATCTGGAAACGATGGCGCTCGCGCTCTCCGCAGCCGCCATGGGTACCCTCGTCTTCGGTACGCTTCATACCAATAGTGCGGCGAAGACCATCGACCGGATTATCGACATCTTTCCCGTTTCGCAACAGGCGCAGGTCCGAACCGTGCTTGCTGAATCGTTGGCTGGAATTGTAGCGCAGCAGTTGCTGAGAAAAAAAGGAGGCAAAGGCCGCGTTGCGGCCACAGAAATTCTTACAGGAAATCACGCCGTAGCAAGCATAATTCGCGAGGGAAAGATTGAACGTATTACGTCAGTCATTCAAGCAGGAAAACGGGAAGGTATGCAATTGCTGGATGATGCGTTAGAGAAAATGGCGTCCACCGGAGTGATTGAGGGTTCCGATGCCTATATGAAGGCGAATGAAAAACGTCGTTTTGAGCAATACATGAACCAATAGTTCTATTTGTCAAATCTTCTCATATTTTTATGGCACGCCGTTTTTTCTCTTCTGAAGTCATCGAGCCACCACGCGCAACGATTCGCGGCAGTGAAGCGCACCATCTTTTGCACGTGTTGCGGCTCGGGGTCGGAGATGCAATTCAATTATTCGATGGCAGTGGTATTGAGTATCAGGCACGGATTGAGGCGGTTTCCCGTCAGGCTGTTGATTGCCTGATCGAAGGGCATCAGCTCGCGAATCGAGAGCTCGATGTTGAACTTTGTTTGGGTGTTTCCGTTCCTAAGGGTGATCGAAGCCGCTGGCTGGTTGAGAAGGCTGTCGAGTTAGGTGTGCACACGTTGGTGCCCTTGAATTGTGAGCGGAGTGTCGTTCAGTTGCGTTCGAAGACGCTCGCGCGATTA
>JAYYJN010000010.1:0-4803 GCA_036146215.1 Planctomycetota bacterium | reverse complement strand
ATCGAGTGCACGAATAAAATTTGTCGCCACAATCAGCAGCCGGCCCCTACCCTCCCGGAACATGGGAATCAATTTTAAAAGCTCATTCGTCACACCCTGGGTCGCGGCCGGCGGCTCCCCGGCACGGTGGGAAGCAATCTCTTCCACTTCATCGATAAAGACGACCACATTGTCAAGCTCTGCAATTTGTTCGAACGTATCGCGAAGTGCCCCTGCTAATCCTTGCGCGTCGCCTGCAAGCCGCGCCGGATGCACCTCGACAAATGGCCAGGCAAGTCGCGAGGCCACGGCCTTGGCAAAGGTCGTCTTACCGGTTCCCGGAGGGCCGAACAACACAATGGCCCTCGGCGGTTCGACACCATATTTTTGCGCCATGTCCGGATCCTTCAGTGGCAGCACGAGTCGTCGTTCGAGCAATTGCTTTTCGCGTTGCATCCCGGCGATGCCGGTCCACAAATCCGAGGGGAGCAACCGACCTCCGAGACGGGACAGAATTTCCCGCTCCTTTTCTCCGAGTGGCAGCTTTCGCTCGAAATACGTAAGCTGATTTTTCTCGTAAAATCCTGCTCTGTGAAGCACACCGGTGTCGTGAAGTTGATCAGGGACCAAGATGCTGAGCTTGGTCAATCCCAGCAGCGTCAACCGGCTTTCAAGTGAAGTGAGCAACGCACTGCCAATTCCCTGTCGACGCTGTGATTCCGCGGTGCGAAAAAAGACGATCCAGCCCTGATCGTGTGCGGCCCGGGCAACCGCCGCACCCACCACTTGATTATCAATCACTGCCACCACCGCGTGATCTTTTTCACACGATGCCAGCACTTCGGCAACCGAGTAAACTTGCTCCTGGCCCGACTGTTTCGCCTCTTCCCAGAGCGTAATTAAACCATCGACGTCCCCAGAGTGAAATTCTCGAATTCGAAAAGACATTCCGCCTCCCATTGAAAGATCCGATTGTCAATCAAGGACGCTTGTGAACCGCGTGTCGGCATCGCCAAGCGAGTCCGGTCCCACGCCGAGAATGTGGAAATGCACACTCCCAGGCCGCCACCAAAGCTATAGGGACTGCTGAAAGATTGTGCAGCGGCCAAGCCGGTAATGATGCTTAACCTCTTGAAATATGCAGTCGCTTGCCCATCCGCCAGTCGCCGAAAGGCTGTCCGGAGCGTCTAACGTGACTGCTGCCCGCAGTATCTGCCAGTTCGCAACATTGCTTGGCGAACGGTTGATTCCCTCAAACTTGTTATCAATCGGCTTTTGGGCTTCTATCTGAGGCGATGGCAAGCAAGGACGCGGAGGGCCGTGCGTTGTTGCGACAATGAGGAGGCTCCGGCCCTCCGGTCCTGCAAGGTTTTCCACTGCTTACTACGGTCGCGATTACACATTGGTTCAGACATCTTGCCGGATCGTTCCGATATCGAGAAAAGATTAGGTTTCACCGGCGCCTCAGTGAGTTCGCTCACCAACGTGCTCAAGCAGTTGGCCTGCCGCACCATTCCACCGCTGATTGGTGGATCAGGGGTGTTTTCCTGGTCATAATGCACTATCGATTCGAGTACGGTAAAAAACCGTAATCGTGTCGGGGCAACTCGCAGCAATCCCGCGTGTTATCACCCGCCGAGAAACAACACTGCACACCTAAGGAAACTGGCATGAAAATCGATCACGTCGCCATTATTGTTGACGATCCGCAAGCAGCATCTGCCTGGTATATCGAGAAGTTCGGGGCGACGTTGCTTTACGCCGATGACAGTTGGGCTTTCATCGAATTTGAAAACATCAAGCTCGCTTTTGTGATCAAGGGTCAGCATCCTCCGCACCTTGCATTCGAAACAGCCGAATTTAACGAGAGCGACACGGTGAAGAAACATCGCGATGGCTCTGAATCGGTCTACAAGCGGGACCCCTGGGGGAACTTTTATGAACTCATCCGTTACGCAGACAATGCAACTGAAGGTTAAACCATAAGCAAATTGCGTTAATCGCCCCCAAAACCATTTCGCAAAGTCTTCTGAAACTTTTTCCAAAAACCGAAGTATCCTCCCGTGGCCAGTTGCCGCACCTCAAGATCCGTGGGACGATCGACCCAGCACACGGTTATTTCACCTTGGAGCGCATCGAATGCTGACTGCAAGGTGTCTGCCAGCGACCCGACTTCCGGGCGCATTGCCACACAATGGTTCGTATTTTTCGCGGCACACCAGGCCTGAATTTGCTGCTTGATGGGTGCAGCATCACCGAGGCCCACCTCCGCGTCAGCATAGTGTGTCGTGAGCCTTGCCAGCGTGTCCGTCTGAGCCGCTCCGATCCATGCGCGTTTCCGTACCGAATCACCAGCCTGCTCGCCAGATGGTCGATGATCGAGCACGAGAATTGAATCGGGTTTCGTATCCCGTAACGGCCCGGTTTCCGGACTGAGATCCTCGCGATGGACAAGCAAACCAAACCGCGTGTTGCGGTCAAACGTTTGAGTAGTGAGATAAGGACGCGTGATTTCGCGTAAATCGTCGACCGCATCTTCTTCCAACGCAAGGGCACACGGGTGTTCGAGTTGGTCCAGCCCGCCACCGTGAGCGGAAAGAATCTCCGGAGCAAGATATTTTTCGATGTTCGATCGTCGCGGCAGATAACTTTTTCCGCGTGTCTGCAAACCGGCGACCCACCGCCATGAAAGCGTGTTGGATGCCGCGTCGGCATCGAGCAGGTGCCGATGAAAAAAATCAGCCCCCAAATGCCAGGGCAATTGCTCGACATGAATCCACCAACCCGCAAACCACATGCGAGCATGATTGTGCAGGTAGCCGGTCTCGACCAGCTGTCGCGCGAAGTAGCCCATCACTTCAATTGCCGCATGCCCGGCCTCGATTCTTTGCACCCTCTCGATCGTCTCTTGGGGCTGCCCTTCGGCCAGTGCATCGCAATAATCCCGCCAAATGTGTGGTCGGAGCGAAAGCCAGCCCTTCCAGTACAGTCGCCAACCAACCTCCTGCACAAATTTTTCCACCCGACCGAGCGAATAACTGGCAAGGGTTCTTTCAATGACCTCGACTTCAGTGACCAATCGATGTCGGATAGCCGGCGATAAACGAGACACATGCAAATGTGCTGATGTGACATTATTCCTTAATTTCGCATATTCGGCCGCTTGCGGGAGAAATTCTTCCAACCGATCAAAGGACGATTCTCGTGTCCGCGCAAACTGCAGTGAGTCAGTCAAAACCACCTGTGACCCCACAAACCCTTGAAACTGGCAATCGATCCCGTGCGGCAGTATAGGCGCGAAAGTAGCTTTGATCAGAGTTTCGCGTGACCATTCGCTAATGTCGTCAAATTCATGGCTCGGTGTAATCGCGCGGCGCAACGATAGCTAATAGCGAAAACTGACTTCCAATTTTTTTGAACGGCTTTTTTGAACGCCACAGTTGTCGGATGCAATGCGCGGACTACTTATTATACGAACAGGACATGTTAGGACCGACAGGCTGATGGCGGGTTAGTCGACGGAAGGTCGAGGTCACACTCAACACCCCAGAAATCATGATTCACGCCACCAGCGACAAACCATCGGCCCACGGGCGAAGCGTCACGCCAAACGCCATTTTGTCGGATATACTCGCTGAATTGGTAACCAGAGCCAATTCTGGAGAAACAGAGACTCCGGCTTTTCGCACGCGATTGACTCAGGCTGCCGATTTGGCCGCGGGGCTTGATCCATATCTCGAGAACTATAGCACCGCACCCTCAGCACCGCTCGCATCGTTGATGCAGCAAACGCACAACTTTGACTGGGCCGACGTGGTCCGAAAGGGTGACGTCAGTAAGCTGGTCGAGAAGGAAATGCTCTCAGGACCAGTGGAGGCAATCTTTCTGCAGATGCTTTTGCGGGTATCGGGTGCAGTGCGAGTGCTTGATATAGGAATGTTCACCGGCTATTCGGCACTCGCAATGGCCGAAGCGATACCGGAAGAGGGTGTCGTCGTGGGCTGTGAAGTCGAACCTCACGTTGCAGAATTTGCGAGGACTGCAATTGATACGAGTGGATCGCCACATGCAAACAAGATCCGCATCCGCATTGGAGACGCTGCGAGCACATTGCGGGAACTAGCTGCGGAGCAGGCAATCTTCGATTTCGTGTTCCTCGATGCAGATAAGGCAAATTATCTCCACTATCTGACCATCCTCCGAAAGCAACGAATGCTTGCCGAGGGTGCTTTGATATGTGTCGATAACACGCTGATGCAAGGTGAGCCTTACACGCGGATTCGCTCGCCAAACGGCAAATCCATCCACGATTTTAATCAGTTTGTCGCGCAAGACGACAGCTTAACCCAAGTGATCGTGCCTCTGCGAGATGGTATCACGCTCATTCAAGTGAATGAATGAAAGGTTGAAACACCATGGGTCTATCGACAAGGGCAACGCTTGTTGTGACGTTTCGTGATCTGCTAACGCTGGTTTTACTAATTTTGATGCTACCCCTCAGCTTGATCAGCGCGGTGGTGGGTTTGATGATTGGTCTACCCAAACTTTTCAGTCGTCGCCCGCGAAGGTCGCGTGGGCTCACCGTCATGCTCAGCGGTGGCAAAATGACAAAGTCGTTGCAACTTGCGAGGCTTTTTTATCTGGACGGCTACCGCGTAATATTGTGCGAAAGTCGGAAATATCGCTTCTCAGGGCACCGCTTTTCCTCAGCAGTGGACGCCTTTCATATATTGCCACCGCCCGGCTCCCAACATTATGCAACTGAGCTTGCGAGGATTGCGACTGCCGAATCAGTCGACTACTACGTTCCGGTCTGCAGTCCGG
>JAYYJN010000009.1:0-29190 GCA_036146215.1 Planctomycetota bacterium | reverse complement strand
TTCCCATTTTTCTGATTTTTTCTAGAAAAACGTTGTGATCCATGCTCCCTGTAAGCAATATGGGGTAGAGTTTATGGAAGCATATACAGATGACTCAGATTACTGATTTTTCTTATATAATTTATTTTGCCTAAATGGCTTCTTGACAATAAAAAACACCATGTTAATTTAATCGCCTAGATTAAAAAACCGCTAAACCTAACGCAACCGGTACATCTTCCGGTTGCAGCGTTGTCGCGGATTTTGATCTTGGGGGTTGCTGTCCCCGACAAACGCCGTCCAGTCGGCGGGGCAGGAGAGGGATGCCGAGACGGCAACTGTTGTTAGATGTCAACTCCTACTTTTTTGGGTACCTTTTTGGAGGATTGGAAAAGATGAATCGCACCTTAATTCTCGGAATCGCGATCTTTTTCGCGGTTGTTGGAATCGCCATGATTGGCGGTGAAAAGCAAGCCATTGCGGGCCACGGTTGTAGCTGTGACTGCTCAGATGATTGCTCCGCTTGTGACAGTGATTGCTCTTGCAAGTGCAAGGGTCGTCATCGCTGCTGTGGTCGTGACAAATGCAGTGGTCGTGATCGATGCTGCGGTAAGAAAGAGCGTTGCCACGGTCGATGCAAGGGTCGTTGCCACGGTCGATGCAAAGGTCGTTGCAATGGTTGCTCAGCACCTGCCTGTAATGGTTGTGCTGCCTAAGCTAGCTAAAGCATCGTTAACCGATCACATGGATCATGTGGTTGGTTGATAAAAGCGGCGCGTAAAGCGAACTGTTAAAGCTGGGTCCTCGGTTTGGGGACCCAGCTTTTTTTGTTGTTTTCGATGATTGGAGTGATCTGAGGAAAGGTCGTGTTGGAGTTTTCCTGCCAATTTGGTCGATGAATAGCGGTATCTGTGCTGTGATTTAATTCAATACGCTGATCAACCTGCCATGCAACCAACACGAGACACACTTCCCGAAAATGACACATTCTCATCCTCATCTGGATTTCCATCTCAAGGGCTGAGAACGCTGTTAACTTTTTTACTGTTCTTTCATTTTTTTGCCATCTTTGCCGGAATCGCCGGCAACTTTGGGGCTAGGAGCGGTTTGCGACGGCAACTTCGGGCTAGTCCAGGTGTACAACCTTATCTGCACACTCTGGGACTCGACACGAGCTACGGGCATGGATTGATTTCTAATACGGCTGACGACTGGGATCATTTGTGTCAAATCGTGGTCAACCCTCCAGCTAGCTTTGACCCAGCAAATGAAGACGGGACAGAACTAAAAAGGGTCAACCTGATTCCTGAAGGCACCACACCGTGGGGTCTGCAAAAGCGACGTTATCTGACCCTTGCCGGTTGGCTCGCTGCAGTACAAGGTGAAGACAACCAAGAAGCGGCTCTGGTGTCGGCAATCGCCGGAGGGATGCTTCGTCGGGCTCAAATCGATTCAGGGGCCCACCGGTTTCTGCTCCTAGCTCAGAGAACACAAGACATGATGAGCCTCGAGGAAATGGATCCGCAGTTCCGCGACCCGAACCACCCCTCTTGGTTTGATACTATCTACAACGCCGATTTGATCCTCGACGAGGATCGCTGGTCGCCATCCACACGCGGTGGGCGTGGAGAAATGACGCAGTCGCGCGGCACTCGAGGTCGAGATCGATAACTATGGAAAGATCTTCTATTAACGATTATTTCAAGCATTTGACCGAGGGTTTTGGCGGTGGTTGGAATCGATTCTGGTATACGCCCGGTGATCCGCTACCATTGTGCCTGATTCGTGTGATCACCGGCCTGTTCGCATTGTTATTTGTGGGCAGCTTCACCTCGGATTTGACTTACTTTTTTGCCCAGGGTGGCCTCTTGCCATTTGAACTCACCGAGCAATACCCTCCCTACAATGCGGTCTACAATCCGGCCTCACTCTCATATCTCTCTTACCTGGAATCACCGCTGCAACTACAGCTTGCCCACTGGGTTGGAATCGGAATCCTATGCCTGTTTACAGTGGGTTATTTTTCACGGATAACGGCAGTTCTAAGCCTGCTGATCACCCTTTCGTATATCCAGCGAGCACCGCTGCTGACGTCGGAATTTGAGCCGTTATTGGCCGCCTTGCAGTTTTATCTATGCCTGGGACCGTGCGGAGCCCGCATTTCAATCGATCGGTATCTTGCAGCGCGCAAGGAAAAAAATCGAATCAAAGAAAAAAAGTATTTCAGTGCGACGCTGGCAATCAGACTGATTCAAGTCCACCTCTGTATCATCGCCGGCATGATGGGGCTAGCGAAAATCTCGGGTCCTGGTGAGATCGTGGGTGCCCAGGAGTGGTACGACCCGTGGGGAACCGGTGAAGCCGTATGGTGGATGATTTCGCGACCCCAATCCCGGCTCTTTGAGTCGCTCACATTCCTGAGAGAATATCCCTATCTGGTGGCCGCATGGACACATCTGATCGTCTTGGTCGAAATCTTTTTTCCCATCTTCATTTGGAACCGTTTGGCTCGTCCACTGGTTTTAGTGCTGGGTGCCGTAACCTGGTTCTCGTTAATGATCATTAGTGGCATCGCTCCATTTTATGCTTTAATGCTAGTTGCGAGCCTAAGCTTTGTCGCACCGGAACGACTGGCAAGCTGGTTTGAAAAGGCGCCCCGCAGCGGTCCGGAGGCTCTGACTGATCCGACATAAATGCGTTTTATCTTTAAATGTCGTGATCGGACAGTGATTTTCTAAGTAACAAGTACTTTGCATAGCATCCCACAATGAAAGCTATGCACACTGCGTTGTAAACTAGGAACCACAATGGACGATACCATGCGCCCGTTTCAATTTCGATCAAATCTGTTCCTGCAAAAGCAACGAATGCAGCGGCAACGATAAAACCAATCCGACGGGGGTCAGGACGTGCACGCCTTGCACGCACAGCAATGGCAAGAGCAATTACCATCTAGAAGAATGCCTCTGCAATATTAAATACGGCCAATGACTGCATTCAGTAATTCGAGGTCGACTTGCTTTTGTTTTATAAACTGCTCATCACACGGGGCCCCTCGAGACCGAGTTTCTTCATTTTCTTGTATAGCGTTGTGCGGTTAATCCCGAGTGTATCAGCCGTTTCGTTTCGATTCCAATTGTTTCCATTCAGCACATTCAAGATGATACTTCTCTCAGGTCCTTCCAAGGCCTCTTTCAACGTTTGAGGTCGTGTCGAGGATTTCGCAGACCGTGCCGAATCAGCAGCGACTGACCGTGTGTAGCCGGTAGCTTCCGGAAGATCATCCACCTGAATTTCGGTGGATTTACCGAGTAAAATCGCCCGCTCAATAATATTCTGCAGTTCGCGAATATTACCGGGTAGGGGATGTGTTTCCAGATGCTGCATCGCTTCGGGTGAAAATCGATCTACTGATTTGCCGAATTCTTCACGGAGTTTTTCGAGAAAGAAGTCGGCCAGATACGGAATATCTACCGCTCGCTCTCGCAGCGGAGGTAATTCCAAATGAATCACATTAATCCGGTAAAAGAGATCTTCCCGAAACTGACCTTTAGCCACCAGATCGCTCAAATTTTCATTCGTTGCCAAAATCACTCGCGTATCGGCATGGTAGGTTTGCGTGCCGCCGATCTTTTCAAACTGAAACTCTTGAAGCACCCGAAGCAACTTGACTTGCATCGCCGGACTTGCTGTGGCAATTTCATCTAAAAAAATCGTCCCGCCCTCGGCTTGATGGAATTTTCCGTCCTTCTCCGAACATGCATCGGTAAAAGCACCTTTTACGTGACCAAAGAGTTCACTCTCAAGCAGTGTCTCAGGAAGTGCGCCGCAGGCCACTTCGATAAAAGGTCCGTCCCGACGATCACTACGTTGATGAATTTCTCTTGCAATTCTTGATTTTCCGGTACCACTCTCGCCAGTGATAAGCACCGTAGTTTTGGTATTGGCAATCGTTTCAATGACCTCAAAAATCTGCTGCATCTTTGTATCGCGGGACTGCAGTGAATCTGTTTTGATTTGCTCCGAGACGGATGGTTGCAACTTGCTGGATTCTTGTGAATCTCGTCTTTCATGAATAATCGGATCCCCTGAAAATCCGTGTGATATCGCACGTTCAATGGCAGACAACAATTCGTCATCCATCAAAGGCTTCGATAGAAAATCGAACGCGCCGATTCGCATCGCCTCAACCGCCGTTTCGACTGTTCCATATCCGGTAAAGAGAATGACGGGAATCTTCGCGTCTACTATTTGAGCCTCTTGGAGCAGAGTGAAACCATCGCCATCTTCGAGACGAATATCAGAGATCACCACATCGAAATGGGCGCGGTCGAGTGCGTCCTTTGCTGTCGAAAGGGTTGCCGCGCTGGTGACCGTAAAACCGACCTCTGTCAACCATTCTGCTGTGGTTTTTAAGATGTGAAGATCGTCTTCCACCAAAAGAATTGAACCCATGCTCATGCTCTCGTTCCCCTTCGCGCGTCAAGTGCTGATTGTTTCGACCGTCGATAATTAAAAGCCGACTCGGATCGAGAAGATCTATCGTCTATCGACTTTCAGTACCAAAGCTTGGGGGAGTCATAAGCTGTGATGCAATTTATCTACGTCGAAATAGCGAGCGTGTCAAAAGATGTGATGTTTTATCTGTTGATGCATTCATTTTCACCGTTGTAATTCCGTTAACCATTACAAGTGGCCCGATAGTAGACGGGTATACGGAAGTCGGGTCGATTTAGTGTCGATGTCAAGAGGCCGCGACATTCTGCGAAAATTACATAAAATTGCTGCTCTACATTTAAGTGTCCCTCTTTCGACATTCTCATATCTGTTACATAATGCGTTCCACCTTCCGTTCGTCATGAACAACTTGAGCTCGCACCCTGCCAGGCCGGTTTTTTTGCGTTCTGGCTCTCGATTTGCAACCAAAAAGGTAAGAGAGACTCTGATGGCTATTTCTGTGCTCGTCGCCGATGATCATCCGATGATTCGCAGTGGGCTAGACCAACTATTTTCGGGAACCGATATCTCCGTCATAGCTGTAGCTAGCAATACTAAAGAGGCAGTGGCCGAGACAGTGGCGCGGCAGCCTGACGTGGTGCTTTTGGATGTGCGAATGAACGAGGATAGCGGTCTTGATGCGCTGGAGGAAATAAAACAGATTCAACCTCAAACGCCAGTTGTTATCCTTTCTACTTACGACAATCCTACCTATGTTGCGCGAGCCCACGCACTGGGGGCTTGTGATTATGTGACCAAAGGCACAGGCCGAGATGATCTTGTACGGGTCGTTTCTGCAGCTGCAACCGGTAATTCACCCATTGAAGTGGGCCTGCTCTACAGCATTGCGGCCACCCTGGAATCAAAAAAAGGGGCTGGAGATGACGTTGCGTTGACCAACCGCGAATCTCAGGTTCTAAGGCATATCGCACTGGGGCTTAGTAATCGCGAGATCGCAAACTCGCTACGCATCAGTATCGAAACGGTCAAAGAGCATGTGCAGAACATCTTGCGCAAAATCCGAGTTTCTGATCGGACTCAAGCCGCCGTGTGGGCGGTGCGCAGAAACCTGGTTTAACTGATTTTTGTGTCACCCTGCGCGAGGGTGCGCGGTCTCATAGACTTCGCGCAGGCGAGCTGTACTCACGTGGGTATAGATCTGAGTTGTTATCAAACTCTGGTGCCCCAAGAGTTCCTGCACACTGCGGATGTCCGCTCCACGATCGAGTAAATGGGTGGCAAAACTGTGTCGTAGCGTGTGTGGGCTCGTTCGCTGATCGAGGCCTGCCTGTTTAAGGCACTTCTCCAGCATCCGACCGACACTTCGCGATGTCAGTCGCCTCCCGAAACGATTTAGAAAGACTGCCGACGCTGCGTCTTTGCCTGCTTTCGGATCTGGTTTTCGTTTGGTCAACCAATTTTTCAATGCCTTCTGCGCATAGGATCCCAGCGGCGTTAAACGTTCTTTGCGACCTTTTCCACGCACACGAATAAGTCCGGCTGAAAAGTCGATGTCTTCCAAACCAAGGCCAACCAGTTCACTGACCCGCAGCCCTGAAGAATACATAGTTTCCAAAATCGCGCGGTCTCGTAAGCCTGACGCTGTGGTTGCGGAGGGACTCTCAAGAATTTTTGCAACCTCTTCAGCCGACAAGAAATGGGGGAGCTTTCGACCGGCCCGTGGATTTCTCAATGGTTTTGCAACATTTGCTTCAACCCATCCCTCACGAACCGCAAAGCGGAAAAAACTTCGAAGACAGGCCAGTTTTCTAGAAATCGTTGATTTTGCGTAGCCCTCCTCCTGCAGCCGAGCAATAAATTGGCGTAGATCAAGGGTGGTAACTTCAACAATCCTCACCTCCCGATCCTCGATCTCTTCCAGATACAACACGAGCGCTATTAAATCTTCCTCATAGCTCTTGAGTGTGAGTAGTGATGCATTCCGCTCGACGCGTAGATATTCAATGAATCGTTCGATGGCCGTGCGCATGATCAGTGGGCCATAAGAGGCATGAAAAGGCTGTCAGAGCAAATCGTCCTTATCAAGTGGTAGAGGCAAATCAAATCTCTTATCACTGATCGGGGCCTCTTCGCGGATCCGTTGACTTAAGATCGCCGCATCCTGCCAGGTGAAACTCAACTCCGGATTGGACGCGTAGCGACCAAGCAATCGGAGTGTTTCGGCACGACTTTCATCGTCAAATAAAAAAACGTAACGCTCATCGCCTTTCACCATGGCCAATACATTAATATCCTGAGACACGATGATTCCCCCTAAAGTCCGCCTTCACGTCAGTGCCCGGAAGAGCGTTCGTTTTCGCGTGTGATCAAAACCATTGGTGCATCCGTCACCACACTATTTATCGGCCATTTGGGTCTCGTCCCGTTACTCGGGATTTTCACTCTTATCGTTCCGGCAGGAAAAATTGGGATGATTGCATGCACATAAGCGGTAGTGCAGGCTTTATCGGCACAGACGTTACAGACCGCCCTGCTATCGCCTGCCAAAGTGCGTATCGTTCGCTTGCAGAGGATGGTAGAGAGGGAGGATAAATTTGCAGAAAGCGGTCGCAAAATGGCGTTGCAGGCTCAAGGATACGCCACACGCTTTAAATCAGAGTTCCGAATCCTGATAAACCCACGGGCTCTCGACTGGCGAAGGGCTCCCCGTATGTGGCACCTATCGATTTACCCCAGTAAGATGCTTCGCTTTCGAGTTGATGAAAGAATGTGGGGGATTCACCGCGCGGTCCCATTGCGAACTGACTTTGATAGCACTTGATGGCCTGCAGCTTTTGCGACCAGTGCTGGCTGATGTCAATCACAAAGGCAGGCTGTGGCACTAGTTTTAAATGGATAGAAAAATAATAAAATATTTTTTCCGGATGCCAGGGCTGGCCAGGGAGATCCGTGTTGGTGAGCTTGGCCCAGAAACGGGCGGAATCCACTAATTCCGCAGCGGCAACGTGGTCGGGGTGGGCATCCACCCAATATGGCGCGAAGAGCCAACGTGGTCTCGTCTGGCGGATAAAACCAGCCAAACGATGTCGCGATTCTAGGTTTGCTTCAAGACTTCGGTTAGGAAGACCTAGGTTTTCACGCAGATCAAGTTGTAATAATCCACTCGCATGCTTAGTCTCCTCCCGGCGAATCTCTTCCGACCCGTGTGGTGTCGGTTCACCGCTTGTCAGGTCGAGTACACCGACACGTAAACCCTCCTGTTTTAAATTTAAGATTGAACCGCCCATCCCCAACTCCGCATCATCTGGGTGAGCGGCCACCACCAACACATCTAACGTATTCAAAAGATCAACCCTCTGCAGGCTCGCGATTGAAAACACCTATCAGGTACTGCCCGAGTCTAAGGTCATACCTGACAAAAAGACATTTTAGCTGAAATTCTACCGCGATTCATTCTGCCATTTGATTTCACAACCATTTTTCCCCGCTTCCATGGTCTCGTCACCAGACCTTTGTCGGGTAAAATCGTGGGAATCTATTTTTATATAAAATTTTACACGTAATAAGTTTTTTATACCCCCCACAGTTTCTATTTCTATGTCTGCAAGTGACCAGAAAACATTTGATTCACTCTGCTGCTTTGTGCGCGAAACCGCCCTGCTCCAATCGACATTTTCACTTCTGGGTTGGGATGAACAAACCGGCATGCCCGCACAGGCTGGTGAATATCGCGGGGAGCAGATGGCCTATCTGTCCGGCATCATTCATCGCAGACGCACTGATCCGCAACTCGGAGAATGGCTGTCACAGCTGGCAAACTCCTCAATTTGCGAACAAAAACACTCCGTGGGAGAGACGATTGTTCGAGAATTGAAGCGTCAATTCGAAAGACAACGAAAATTACCAGAAAATCTTGTGGTTGAACTAACGAGAACCGCTGTTCGGGGCCAGCGGGACTGGCAGCAGGCTCGGCATGAAAATGATTTCTCCATTTTTTTGCCTAGTCTTAGCAAGATCGTTGAGCTTAAGCAGGAAGAAGCAGACGCGATTGGATTTTCGGAGTGTCGTTACGATGCCTTGCTCGATGAATATGAGCCATGGGAGACGACCAAGCGGATAAAAGGTATTTTGGATGGGCTACGTGAGGAATTAGTCCCCCTATTAAAGGCAATTAATAATGCGCAAGCATCCGTATCCACGGATTGCCTATACCGCGATTTTCCTATCGAGGCACAGAAAATTGTGGGCACGGAAATCGCTGAAATCATCGGTTTTGATTTTAAGCAGGGTCGACTTGATACGACCGTCCACCCATTTTGCACAGAAATCGGACCCCACGATACTCGGATTACAACGCGGTATGACGCCTGTTTCCTGCCGACTTCTCTATTCGGAGTGCTACACGAATCGGGCCATGCGATCTACGAACAAGGGCTCGATAAGGATTGGTATGGTTTACCCGCAGGCGAAACGATTTCTTTAGGGATTCACGAATCCCAATCGCGGATCTGGGAAAACCAGATTGGCCGAAGTCGGGCATTCTGGATTGGTTATTTTCCCCGCCTTAAGCGTCACTTTCCGGGGGCCCTGAACGACATTTCAGCTGATACCTGGTATCGCGCAATCAATACGGTTACCCCGTCTCCTATTCGGGTGGAAGCGGATGAGGTCACCTACAATCTTCATATTTTAATTCGCTTTGAGTTAGAGCAAATGCTGCTCGATGAGGCTTTGGCGATTGCTGATCTACCCGATGCCTGGAACGAAAAATATGAATCTTATCTGGGTATCCGACCAAAGACGGATGCGGAAGGTGTTCTTCAAGATATCCATTGGAGTGGCGGGGCATTTGGATATTTCCCCACCTATGCCCTGGGCAACCTGTATAGTGCTCAATTCTACGCCAAATGCAATGATGACATTGATGATCTAGCGGGCCTAATCGCAGACGGTCAGTTTGATTCTTTCCGTCTTTGGTTGCGGGAAAATATCCATCAACGCGGCCAATGCTACTCGGCTAGCGAATTGGTTAAGCGTGTAACCGGGGAGCCGCTGACCCATCGCTATCTGATTGAATATCTGAAAAGCAAAGCCGCAGAAGTCTATCGATTATGAATCGACATAGCCAGCAACTAAATAGCTGACTCGGCGATCAATCTCCGAGTACTTCCACATGCGCAACGACTTTGAGTGCTTTTTTCTCGTCTGAGATTGTTTCATCCGATGCGCCGGTGGTGATTTGAATGGTTTCCACAATCTTTCCAGGTGTCTCACTTGCCGTGAATGTCACCGGTATTAGATGTAATTTTCTTTCTTTATCATTCGAGGTAAACTGAAAACTATCATCTGGCTTTTCACACGCAACATCCAAAATCTTGAAAGGGGTGGTCCCTCGGACGACCAATTGTTTTGTCACCGACTCTCCCGGCCGTACGACACCCAAGTGAAGGGACTTTGGCTCCACATCGACAACGGGGACTACCTTACCCTCAATCGTTAAGGGAATAAATTGCCTTTCTGCATCATTGGTGACCAACGTTAGCTGGTCCTGCAGGTAACCAGTTGGGGCATCTTTTTTGAGACGAACAAGCATGTCGTACTCGACTTTAGTGTCCGTCCGCTCGATCTCTTGCAACTCCACCTCATAATTATCGCTGGCGCTGCGAACATCTTCGATTTTCCAGCCGTCACGACCGGCGTACGTAATCGCCACATTTTGGAGAGCGCCTGCAGCAGCAGGAACTTGCCCGAATTCAATGCGTCCCGGCTGAAATACTACATCGGGACGGACATAGCCACGCACTTGTAAGCGGACTTCGGCAGAGAACGGTGGCGCAAATGTCACAGTAATGGTGGCCGAATGCGGCCCCTTGAACTTGACTGTATCAAATTCGGTCACCAGTTCAGTTTCCTCACCAGATGAGAGAACTTCTTTAGCGACCTGGGGAATGGTACAACCGCAACTTGATTGCACGCTGGCAATTCGAATATCTTCTTTGAAATTATTTTTGATCGTAAAACGATGTTCAGACTTCGCGCCGCGAGCCAGACTGCCGAAATCGTACTCCAAATGGTCAAACATTTTGTTTGCCCACTCCTGAGCGATCGCCGGTCGACCGCTAAGACATGCGACGACGATTCCCAAGAGCAAAAAACCGTGTACGATCCGCCAGCACACTCTCGTTGATACCCTTTGTAACACGTCTAAAATCCTCGCCCAAGTCTCGTAAACACACCGTTCCTTCCGTCCTTCATTCGTCATCTGCACCTACTGAAGTTTAGACGAGGTATTCGAAAGGGTAAAAGGAGGTAATACAGAATAACTGCGTTAAACAATATTTGTGAGAATCGTATTCAAAGGTTTTTTTTGCTAGCACAGACAGTTACGCTATGCCACCGTGCTTACCCAAACAATCACTTGATCGAACGCTACAAAATGCCGCATCTGATGTCGCCCTCGGCAGTAAGACAATCCGAAGAAAAAGTATCTGTGACTATGGCGATTATGTCATTGCGTGAAATTGGTAATCTTACTTGAAAAGAGTTCCGCGATGCGACTACTGCAAATCGTTGAGAAAATCGGCTAGATCTGAATCGTCGGCGCCGACGCCTTCTTCCGACTCTGATTCGTCGGTCACTAGTCCGACAAACCCAGCGTCGGTATCCTCCGAAGTATCGTCGGCCGCAAAAAATTGATTTGCTTCCTCGTCCCCCCCATCGTCATCTTGACCGGAATCGCCATCGGCAAGGGCAGCAAAGTCGAATCCTCCACCATCCTCTTCGGCTTCCGCATCAGTCTTTTCAAAAGGCGATGCTTCCTCTGTGTCAGTGAAGTCGATCTCGGCAGCTGAATCTGAATCGGCGTGCCCATCCGATTCCGAAGCACCAATCTCAATCGGAGTAAGAATCGCGCCCTCGGATATCCAGGTTTGCCAATGCTGCATCTTTTCCTCGGATAATCCGGCAGCTCGCTCAATCTCTAATGTCGCCTGCACATCGGTGCCAGGAATATTTGCATTCACATTTAAGCGACCGTTTTCCAGATATTTGAATTCGACTTTTACGGATGTTTTTGCTGGGAGGTTCTCTGGAAGATCTGAAACGACGCAGGCACCAATTTTAGTCGAGTTTCTACCGCTAGCATCCCCTCCCTCAATCACATTCACCGCGATGGTTTGTTGATTTTTATCACGCGTCTTAAAGCTACCTGACCCGGTTGCCGGCAGACTTGAATTTTTTGGAATGAGTATTTTTCTTCGTGGCATCCCAGTGCTCGCCTCAACCGCAAGCACGCCCAAGTCGTGTGAGTTCACATTTTTCACAAGCAAATCGGTCTCTTCATCATTTTGACTTGCGAGCACAAAATCGGCATAGACCGCTGCCCCATGCGCGACAGCTTCATCCGGAGAAATTGATCGATTTATCACCACACCTGATTCGGCTTCCAGTGCCTCCACAACCATGGGCATCCGCGTAGATCCACCGACAAGTAAAATTCGAGTAATGTCTTCCCAAGTGCGCGAGGCTTCTTTAAGCATTCTGCGTATTGTAAAGAGCGTTCGTTCGACAAGATCCTGCGTCAATTCCTGAAACTCCTCCCGCGTTAAATCAAGCCGCATGCGATTGCCTTCATATTCGCAATGCATTTTGTAAGCGGTCCGTGCGGTGAGTGCCATTTTCGCGACTTCGGCAGATTGTCGTAAACGTTCTGCGGCGGAATCATCTTCACGTGGATCAACTTGAAAGTTCTCCACAAATTGATCTGCTACATATTCAAAGATCCTATTGTCCCAATCGATTCCACCCAAATGGACATCACCTGCCGTTGCAATCGCGGTAAATTGCGTACCCTCCAGTTCCATAAGGGTTGCATCAAAGGTACCGCCACCAAGGTCATAGACAAGCACTGTTTCCTTTCCACCAGTCGACTCAGCTGATGGGGAAAATTTTTGAAGAACGCCGTAAGCGATCGCCGCGGCGGTAGGCTCATTGATGATATCAAGTACATTCAAACCAGCCAGTTCACCGGCATCCTGCGTCGCTTTCCGCCGTGGCTCATTAAAGTAGGCGGGGACGGTAATCACCACATCCTTGATTTCGCCCAGCACCAGTTCGGCCTCTTCCTTCAATTTTCGCAGAATAATCGCCTCGACCACTTCCGGTGGTAAATCATTGCCAGCCACTTTCTTTTTGTAAGATTCAGCCCCAATGTCACGTTTGGCAAATTGGGCAATCAGATCTGGTTCGAAAGCTGCAGTGCGTGCCGCCTCCTTTCCCACTACCGGTCCGGTTTCATCAAAAAAGACAACACTGGGAGTGGTAATGCCACCCTCCGAATTGTTGATCGTGGTGGGACGTCCTTCATTGTCCAAAAAGGCAACAACTGAGTGTGTGGTTCCCAGGTCTATGCCGACGGCGGGTGTTTTCTTGTCTGTCATCGGGTTCTGTTATGGCTGAAATTTTAAGGGGAAATGTAAGATTTCAATCTAGAACTTCTCTTTGATTCATGCCGTTGATTTTAAATCAGACTCGAAGCTGGGAAAATGACCTAGGAGAAAGGCATGAATGTGGGCAGCCCACCAAGAACTACACAGTTTATCAGGCCAAAATTGGCGAAAAAATGGTTGATACATTACAATTTCGGCTTGTTTCTCCGATTTGCGGACAGGGAAAATTAGCTTTAGATACCCAATCCCATGCTGTTTCGCCTCTGCAACGAACATTTGAATCAATATCGTGCCGCAGGATATCTGCTCCTTCGGTCTCATTTCACGCGCGGTGAAATTGATCTCCTTCGGTCAACAGCTAAAACTGACAAGCAATTGCACGATCATGCCTTTCAAAAATTAGATGGCGACGGAAATCCGGTACGGTTGTCGGTTTGGAATCACCCTGAAGAAAATTTGTACGGGATATTTTCCCGGTGTGATCGTGTGGTGGGAGTCGCCGAACAACTTTTAGAGGATGAGCCGTATCACTATCATTCAAAAATCATTTTAAAAGATTCGCTTGCTGGTGGATCGTGGGAATGGCATCAGGACTACGGTTACTGGTACTACAATGGACTTTTAGCCCCGAAACTTACAAGCTGTTTTATTGCAATTGATGAGGCAACGGCAGAAAATGGATGCTTGCAAGTGATTCCTCGGAGTCACCAATTGGGTCGTGTTGATCATCAGAAGACCGGCCAACAAGTTGCGGTGGATTCGGAGCGGATGCAGGCAATCCTTGATAGATACCCTGTGAGGGATATGCTCATGCAGGCGGGCGATGTATTATTCTTTCACCCAAATTTGTTGCATCGCAGTAATCCCAATCGCTCCCCCCGACCACGCTGGGCGATGATTTGCTGTTTTAACGCGCGATCTAACCATCCATTCAAAGAATCTCATCATCCAGGCTACACTCCGCTTGAGAGAGTACCTGATTCGGCAATCCTTTCTTTCGGATCCCACGGGTTCTCAGCCGATAAATCAGAGATAAGTTGGGTACAAAATTCCAACCATCAGGTTACAAGGAACACAACTGTTCAGGACGCAAACGAAAAGTAACACTTAAACTACAGCTCCCCGAAAGCCACCAAACTTTGGAGCATGACCCGGGTTACTTCTTGCTATTGTAACTTTGATTCGGTGGCGTTGTCCTCATACGATCAATTCTGCCACCACCACGAATGGTCCGTGCTGAGATTGGGTTCCCATGAAGAATGTTTCACCGAGTGTGAAGCCGGTGCTCTCGACAAAGGTATGAAGTTGGTGCTCCCATGCCTTATCAAATTTCAGTGCGAATCGGACCGTCTCATGCGTGTATCGCAGCGTTTTGCGGATGATTCGCGAGTTCATCCGCGAGACTAGCCGGTCACTGTAAATATCTGCCAGCAGAACACTGCCGGGTTCGGCTTCGGCACGCACTTTAGCCAGAGTGCTACGCACATCCGTTTCGGAAAGGTATAGCGTCACACCTTCCCAGAGAAACAGTGTTTTCTTCCCACTATCGTACCCAGCCGAATCAAGCTGATGGAAAATTTCATCGTTCGTGAAATCTGTCGCAATAAAATTGACGTGATCTGATTTGATCGCAGCTTGTTGAAGGCTCTCGCGCTTTAGACTCTGTGTGGCAGCGAGATCCAACTCAAAGACATTCACCCGATCCACATTGAGACTGCCATATGGTCGAGTGTCCATCCCGGCGCCCAGCAAGACAAATTGTTCGACGTTCGGGAGCCGCCGAGCAAGAATGCTGTCGAAATAAACCGTGCGGGCCGTAAAGAGATCCATAATATTTTCGCATCCTGGTTCGACTCGCCGCGGATAAATTTCAGGTTTCGCCGCAATCTTTGCTTTAAACCATAAAGGAAAGAGCGTGAGCCAGAGGCCAACGGTCGAGGTATTAGGGAGCACCGGTCCGAGCTTTGCCGCACCGGGGTCATTTCGCATGCCGAAAATATTCAGCGTCCAGCGTGCATTGAATACCTCAATGGCTGTCTGAGAAACCCCGAGTCGTTTACTGACTCGCATTTGCCGATAAGTGACCAGAAGCATGCCCAAAATACAAACAGGAATCGCAATGATTTGCAGCGGAATATACAAGATCCAGCTGATGAATCGCATGACTTAGCTTCCATTCTTCGACAGTCTCTCACATATTCAATCTTTGGACCACGAAAGGGAGAGAGATCACCGTAGTGACAAAGGCAATACACCAGACAACTTACAACCGCCCCGACGATAAGCAGGCAGCGTATTTGACACTGGCCATTTATTAATGATTAGGGATTCGTCATTGCCGTTCGCTTGATCGGCAAAGAGGGTCCCGCTTCTTGTAGTGCAGAAGTTACATCACTTTGCAGAATGGGACCATTCAAAATAATCGGCTTGCGGCCGTTCGGAGGATAAATCACCAGATAAGGAATTTGTTTGTTAATGTTCCCGAGTTCGACTAAAAGTTTCTCGACTTCCGGAGCGTCATGTGTATTATCTGCCTTTAGCGTTTTGACTCGATATTTATCAACCAATCTCTGTGTGGTCTTCGTGTTCAAGGCGACCGCCTCGTTTGTTTTACAACTCGCTCACCAATCCGCTGTAAAATCGACGAGAACCGTTTGGCCGTTACGCAAATATTTGTTTAATTCCGCACGGGTGAATGGCTCCCACGGCAACTCTGCGTGCTGTAAGGCGAGATAACTTACCGATGTCGAAAGCAAAAGTACGATAATAGACGCTGACCAACACCAAGCTTTGGATTTCAGAGAAGCATCCTCTGAAATTTGCATCAAAATCCATATTGCAATTGCAAATGCTGCGATGATCGTGGCAACGGGAGCAGTGAGTCGGCCAGTGCTAAATGCTACAACCGCCACATAAGCGACGGTACCGACGGCCCAAGCCCACGACTGTAGCCTGATCGACCGACTGGCGGTGATCGACAGCCGGCCTATCACCCAGCACGCGAAACCAATGGCAGTTAAGAGGGACAAGACCGCAATATGGTATTGCTCACTTAATGAGGAGAACAACCAGACGACAGTCCCAAGCAATACAAACCCCATTATTTGCTTAAATGTCACCATCCAGTTGCCGGGTTTGGGTAAGAACGAAATCAGCCGTGGATAAGCGCCAATAGCCAAATACGGAGTTGCCAATCCAAGACCGATACATGTAAAGGCGGTGAAAGTCAGCCAAACCGGTTGTTGGATTGCCCAGGTCGTTGCAGGAATCAGCAGTGGTCCCACACAGGGAGTGGCTAATAAAGTAGCCAGGATCCCTTTGATAAAAGCTCCGGTTGCACCCTCTCGCTCCGCCGCTTCGTTTGCTGAACTTGCGCCGATGAATCCCGGAATAGGAACTTCCCAAACTCCGAGAAAAGATAAGGCAAAAGCGAAGACTACCGAAGTAAGAACAATATTGAACGCACTGAATTGAAATTGTTCGCCCCAACCAAACTCCATATCCCCCTGTGTTGCTAAACGCACTCCCACCGCTAGGGTCGCCAAGGCCCAGAAGACCGACATTAAACCGAGTGAAAACCAAGCATTTAAAGCGAAGACTCTTTTACGACTTTCGCCCGCTTGCTGAACAAAAGACATCACCTTTAAGCCAATCACCGGCAAGACGCATGGCATCACGTTGAGTAAGAGTCCAGCCACCATTGCTGATGCCAACTGAATCAAGATTTCTAAAATATTAAAACCGGGCGGTGCCGGTGGAGCCGCAATTGCATTTGAATTGCTTTGCGTCACTTTTGGGGAGGAATTAGAAACCGGAGCATTCAATAAACCTTCTACTGCTTTTGCTTTGAAAGATTGTGAAAAATTCACGCATAAATCTTTACAAACCTGCCCTTGGACATCTCCCTCGATCGTTACCCCTCGCCACCCGTCTGAACCAAGCACCTCGACAGGGGCGGACCACGTCACCTGATCCTCATGTTCCTCAACATCTAGGTTGGGCCAGAATTCATAATGATGAATCGTCGCCGGCGGAACGGCCACAAATTGGCCCAGGAGCCGATATTGATCTGAGTCAACCAGATTGATCTTTGTCGGCTTGGGGCCTCCAGACTTCTGGGTAATCGAATAAATATGCCATCCGGGTTGCACCTTGGCTGTGATCTGTAACTCAGCATGATGTCCACCATTACTTGGAACAATTTGCGCTGAAACCTCGACCCGGTCTGCGGCAAGCGCGTGCTTAGACGCGAAAATGCCTGTGATTGCAATAACCAAAAGGACTGGAAGTGCCTGGACCGGCAGTTTCATCCGCAACGTCTGTGACATCTTGGGCACCTTCGTGCTGAAAAAGGGCGTGAGGACTCTTCTATTCTATTGCTAGCTTACCGTAACGGTCAATTGAATATTCCTCTGCATTATCGGTCGCAATTCGCGTCCGGCACAACTCAATTTTGTCGACAAATAATTTGCTCACCATGCTATCAGTTAATTTTTGTTTCCGCATTTTCCAGCCTAGCCATTACGTTTTCCAAGCGAACTTCAACGGCCGATTCGTCTGAAAAGATGCAATTTTCAAGATAAAGCCACCGCATCCAATTCAACCCCGAAAGGAGGATTGAAGTTTGATCCAGCGGGTGAACGAGCAATCGCTCTTGATCGCTCAACGGACGAATCGATTCATAGGCGTTTAATCCGTACTGCCATCGAGTTTTGTCATTTCCCGCGGTGCTTCCGAGCAGTCGTGTCAAATCAGTCACGACTGTATCAGCACGGGCAGCGCCAAAATCAACCACGCCAGAAACGTGGTCACCAAGAAATAGAATATGCTGGTGCCAGACATCTCGAATACATGCCTGGATCGTCACGCGACAATTAATGACTGCATTCAGCGAATGTCGCACCCGATGGATGTGATGTTTGGCATAATCAATGATTTGGCTTTTCCATCGAGGAAGTCTGTCAATGGTCGCGCATTGTGAATATCCCGCTTGAGATTCCAGCCGGGCAAGATCTGATTGAATCCAGAGATCTATTTGCTGTAATCTCTCCCGCACTGTGACGGATCGATCAGAAATCGGTATCGGATCGATAAAATTTGACGCCGCTTGATGAAAGGTCGCCAGTGCATGCATGGCTGACTGCATTTTCTTTTTCGATTGTGTTGGCAGATAATCGGCCGCTCCGGGCAACCAGGGTACGAGTTCCCAGAAGTGTCCCTGATGCCTGAAATGCGTCCGCGTGGAATCTGAATGCAAAGAAATCGGAAGGGGAACAAGATCAAATCCCTCGTTGACAACATGCTGTAGCAACCGGTGTATAAAATCGATTCGGTTCTGGCTCGGGTGTTCTTTCGGCCACCGCCGCAGACAAAGAGGCCCTCGCCGGGACATTATTTTCCAAAAGGTTGCCCCGCTAAATCCGCCGGCCGGTCCCAGCGGTTGAATCTGCTCTGGATGGCAATCGGCGGGATATTGGCTGAGGACGAATAGGACAGTCTGCATGAACTTCAATCGCTTGACTAAAGAGAATGTGCATTGGGGGTTTGAAACATCCTGTGATTCTTTTCATTCGATGAGACTATCAAGCAAAACTAGAGTGGATACGATAGGTTCCGAGAAATCTCATAAAACTCGCCCTACGGCGATACACCATTTAAAAACTTGGCGTGCCGCAATGCATATATTTCTATTATCACAGGATTTATTGGCGATTTCTCGTGTCCGGGGCGTTGCGCAGTCACTGCAATTATCGCTCACGCCACTCTCCTCGCTGACCGAGTTGCAAGCGGCATGGAGAGAATTGCCTACGGCACTGGTGATAGATCTTACCTTACCGGACTTAAATATCGAAGAAGTCATTCGATCCGTTCAATCCCAGCGAACACGATTACCGGTCATTGCCTTTGGACCACATGTCCATTTGAAAAACCTTGAGAGGGCTGAGCAATCAGGGTGTGACCGAGTATATGTGCGGGGTGAATTTTTCTCCCAAATGCAAAATATATTTTACAAGCTCTTACCAATATCAAAACGAGAGTAGATGAAGACCAATAAAAAAGGCCGCCAGTTTCCTCCGAAGAGAAAACCGCAGCCTCATGAACTTTCGGTCCATTGCGACGGTGGAGGTCGCTGCGAGAATGGCGGGGATCGGCGGTGCTTTGCACAGCTGTGATTGATCCCAAGCCAACGCTATTGGTTAGTCCCTCCGACGGAATTAGAGACCAAAAGTTGTATTGCTAAGTACGTAAATTCTAGTCTTGAATCAAGCCGAAATGATGAAATAAAAATTATTTTTTATCTCGATTTTTAATCGGCAAAATTAGATTGCGACTGAAGAGAGAATTATCGGATCGGTGTTTATGCCTATTTTCTTTGATTTAGCCCAAATTTGTCTTGATATTTTGCGCCTTTAAAAGAGTGGTTTTTGTCTATGAAAAGGTGCGGGATCCACGCAGGAAGAATGTTCGAAACCGACATGATTCACCTGAGTGTGTACCGTATGCATTTGAAGGGATTCACCCGAGCAGGATTGCAAGATGGAACGGCAACCATCGAAACCGGATGAATGCATAAGCCAGTGCATCCCGGTTGTCGGATCGGTGAATAATGGCATACGTTCATGGATTTCGTCGAGTGGATTGGTAGCTGGACATGTCACAATTGTGCAGCAATCAATCGGCGGCGTTTTCGCGTGAGCCAGTTGTTGCCAGACTCCGACAAACAACAAAAGTTGATGATCCTTGCGATAAATGTAGTAAGGAATGTTCGAGCCCTCTGATTTTTTCCACTCATAATAACCATCGGCGACGATTAAGCAGGGCCGCATATTGGCCGAAGATCCTAATTCCATTTTCTCTTTTAAGGTTTCGACCCTGGTGTTTATAACGGATCGTTTACGTTGTCCTCTTGGATAGTCCTGACCCCACTGTATTTCTACAATTTCAAAAGAATTGCCCGTCACAAGATTTGCTTTACCAGTTTCCTCTGCACAACGAATCGCGAGCACTTTCTGATTCGGAGCAATATTGTAACGTGCGTGCATGCAAGAGAAATTCGACTTAGCTGAAGCGAACCGAAACATTACAAGCTGTTGAAAAATTTCGTTGGCCGGAGTTTTCAGGGTATAGCGACCGCACATCGTAAATAACTCCCGATCGGCGAATAACCATTCAGATTGGCTACTTAGAGTTCCTTTTGAATGCGATACCCGTCAGCGAGTGTTGCATATTGTATTAATTGTTGATGAATCCAGTGCTCGTCATGACCCAGTTCTTCAGCCATTATTTTTGCGACAATCGGTGCTGATTCTTTGGAATCTTCCGCACCCAGAAACAACGATCTGGTGCGACGAGCTAGTACATCTTCCAGACGAATAGCCATTTCATAACGGAGAGCCCACACTACCTCAGCCCCGCAATAGGGTGAATTTGGGTGCAAAGGTCGGGCATAACTTGAATTTTCTGACGCAATTTCTTGGACTCTAGAGGCATCTGATCCGTAGTAATGCAGTGAGTTTCGAAGCTTCCCTAATTCCGACTCGGCTCCACCGGCGCCCCATAAAGGGAGTTGCTCCGTCTTACAGGGAATGTACGGAAGACCGCCAACTGGAATCGCGTGGGTGAGAGTATCCTCAGCCATTTTTCGATATGTGGTCCACTTCCCTCCTGCGATTGTCACGAGGCCACTTTTACTGACAAAGACCTCATGAGATCGAGAAATCGATTTACTTTCTGCCGAGCGTCCGTCCGGATGCACCAGCGGTCTTTGTCCCGCAAAAACACTTTTTACATCTGACAGAACCGGTTCGTGATGCATGTAACGTCCAGCGTTACGCAGAATGAATCCGATTTCTTCAGGCAAAGCGCGTGGTTCAATTTCAGGTTGCTCCCGAGGGGTATCTGTCGTACCCACAATTACACGATCATGCCACGGAATTACAAACAGGACCCGCCCATCGTCAGTGTGGGGCACCATGATCGCATTTTTCCCCGGCTGAAATGCTGAAGAGAGTACCAGATGTACGCCCTGAGCAGGTTCAATCTGTTCCGGTGCATCAGGAATGTCCATTCGTCGGATGCTATCTGAAAATATTCCTGTGGCATTAATGATAACTTTTGACTGTATTTCAAAGGTAGCGTCCGATTCCATGTCGGTGACACAGACACCCGTCACATGATCATTCGCTTTGATGATATCGGTGACTTTGGCGTAGTTCGCAATTGCCGCTCCGTGGGCAACCGCGGTACGCATTAATGTGATCGCCATTCGCGCATCATCGAATTGACCGTCGTAATAGAGAATTCCTCCTAACAGGCCATCTTGTTGCACATTGGGAATCGCTTCGATGGTTTCTTCCCGATCAAGACCACGACTTTTTTCGATGTTCAACTCACCTGCCAAGGCATCGTATAGTTTCATCCCGATGCCATAAAATGGACCCTCCCACCATTTATAACGTGGGACGACGAAGGCAAGGTTATTAACAAGATGCGGTGCATTGCGAGCCATAATCCCCCGCTCCCGAAGTGCTTCGGTGACGAGGGAAAAATTCATCTGTTCCAAGTATCGCACACCCCCGTGGACAAGTTTTGTACTGCGACTTGATGTTGCTTTCGCAAAATCGTGGGCTTCAACCAATGCAGTTCGGTAACCGCGGCTTGCAGAATCGACAGCTACCCCAAGGCCAGTTGCACCACCACCAATGATCAAAACATCGAATGTTTCATCTGCCAAACGCCTCAGCATGGCTTGGCGGTTTAATAAAGCAGGAAGAAAAGTAGACATGAAATTGAACCGTGACTTAGTCGGAGGGAGGCCAGGAGAAAGAATACCCTTTTTTGTACCCGGCAGATTGCCCCTGAAGCCTGCCGTTGACCGACGTCCGGGAACTTATCTCGAGGACGCCGAGACTGTCAAAATGGCAGTATGCCGGGCCCGGCAAACTTACGGAATAAGATCCTGTGCCGAAATTTTATGAGATCGTATATTATTAAACCCATAAAAAATAGTCATTTAAGTGCAAAACTATCTCAATTGAGACTACTGGCGCGCGGATTGCTTTTAAAAAGGGTGGCGGGGTTTCCCGCGCCAATAGTGGCAGACTGGGTTGTCTTTTGCCTGCCTATGATCCTCCGCCAAGTGTTTCTACGGTTTTTTCCAGAAAGCACGTTTTGCGGATGCTGGGTCGGCACAGGAGGTGGCATGACATACTCGGGTAGTGCTCCTGTTTCACGCAGCGTCCTAAACGGAGGAAAAACAAGCCGATGGCTACCGCGACCAAAGCAAAGAAAAAATCGAATTCCAAAATCAACATTCAGCCGCTTGGCGACCGCATTGTCGTAGAGCGTGAAGATTCGCAAGAAACAACTGCCGGTGGAATTGTTCTTCCGGAATCTGCAAAGGATAAACCGGCACGGGGAACGATTTTAAGTGTCGGACCCGGTCGACTGCTGGACGATGGCAGTCGAGGGGCGGTGCAGGTTGAAGTGGGCGATCACGTCCTGTTCTCAAGTTATGCCGGCGAAGCCTTTAAAGTAGGAGACGTGGAGTTGCTGCTCATGCGAGAAGATGACATTCTGGCCGTCATCGAATAAACACAATCCAAAATCTGATCAAAACCGATAACTCGGTCCACTAAGGAGTAATGATTCATGTCAAAGATGATTGCATTTGACCAAGAAGCACGCGATGCAATGCGGCGTGGTGTTTCCAAGTTAGCCCGCGCTGTCAAGGTGACGCTTGGCCCGAAGGGGCGTAATGTTATTTTGCAGAAGAGTTTCGGGTCACCCACCGTTACGAAAGATGGTGTCACAGTCGCGAAGGAAGTTGATCTGGAAGATGTATACGAAAATATGGGTGCCCGGATGGTACGGGAGGTTGCTTCCAAGACCAGTGATGTAGCAGGAGATGGAACAACTACAGCGACGGTCCTTGCCGAGGCCATCTTCAATGAGGGTTTGAAAGCGGTGGTTGCGGGCGTCAATCCTGTGCAACTCAAGGCTGGCATTGAAAAGGCAATTTCAGATATCAGTGAATACCTGGAGAGCGCCTCCATTCAGATCAAAACAAAAAAAGAGATGGCTCAAGTCGGTGCAATTGCCTCAAACAATGATAATGAAATTGGCAGTTTATTGGCCGAAGCAATGGAAAAAGTTGGCAAAGACGGTGTGATCACGGTCGATGAGGGAAAGAGCCTCGATACGGAAGTTGAATGGGTTGAAGGGATGCAATTTGACCGTGGCTATCTTTCTCCCTATTTCGTCACCGATCCAGGTTCAATGGCAGCCGAACTTGATGATTGCTATGTTTTAGTTTTTGAAAAAAAGATCACAAACGTAAAAGACCTTGTGCCAGTGCTTGAGGCAGTTGCAAACGCATCCAAGCCGTTGTTAATCGTTGCGGAGGATGTGGAAGGTGAGGCACTTGCCACCCTGGTAATTAACAAACTTCGTGGAACCTTTACCTGTTGCGCCGTAAAGGCTCCGGGATACGGAGATCGACGGAAAGCGATGCTTGAAGATATTGCGGTGCTCACCGGAGGGGTCGCCGTTTTTGAGGATCTAGGAATTAAGTTGGAGAATCTTCCAATTACTGACCTTGGACGGGCTAAAAAAGTGATTGTCGACAAGGATAATTGCACCATTATTGAGGGTGCAGGTAAGAGTCAGGCAATTAAAGATCGCATTGATCAGATTCGCGCTGAGATTGACAATGCAACCAGCGATTATGATCGGGAAAAACTTGAGGAGCGTCTGGCCAAACTCTCAGGTGGCGTCGCCAAAGTAAATGTCGGAGCGGCTACAGAGAGTGAAATGAAAGAAAAGAAGGCCCGTGTAGAAGATGCCTTGCATGCAACTCGGGCCGCTGTCGAGGAAGGGATTCTTCCGGGTGGAGGTGTCGCCCTTTTACGAGCGTCCAGTAGTGTATCTGCTAAGGGTCTCTCACAAGATGAAGAGGTTGGCTATAACATTGTTGTACGTGCTTGTCGTGCACCTCTGACTTCAATTGCCAATAATGCTGGACAGGACGGCGGTATTGTTTGTGAAAAAGTCCTCCAAGAAGACAAGAGTATCGGCTATAACGCCGCCACAGATACTTACGAAGATTTGGTGAAGGCAGGTGTAATTGATCCTACCAAGGTTACGCGGACAGCATTGCAGAACGCATCAAGTGTATCGACTCTGTTGCTTACGAGTGACGCGTTAATCGCTGAAAAACCAAAGGAAGATAAAAAGCCGGGTGGTGGACACGGTGGTGACTACGACATGTATTAATCGACTTGAGATTTTCCGTGTCGAGTGGGCATTCGTCGCCCCACCTGAATGACGAGCCTAAAACAGACCCTGTGGTCCTCGGATCACAGGGTCTGTTTGCGTTTGGGTCTCAGAAAAAGCCTTGTTAGAATGGGGTCATGCAGCATTCACCTGTCCTATTTGTTCGTCAGTTTGTTCGTCGACCCATAACGCGCGTCACCGCCCTGTTGGCATTCGTTCTTGTAATACGTATTCCCATGATTACAGCCGATGATGGATCACGCCAGCAAATCGATGGTGACCTGATTCTCATGCAGGGTAAATGGAGTCTGGTGGATTTCGTCTACTATCGTGAGAATGTTGCGGAACGATTACCGAAAGCACAGCGACATGGAACTAGAACTGTTGGGGGAAATAGGTACCGATTAAAATTGCGGATCGGAGCCCAACAAGTTGACGACAATTATTCTTTTCGCCTCTATACAGAACAGAATCCAAAAGCCTTTGATGTAACAACTTCGGGCGGTGACACTATCAAAGGGATATACGAAATTAAGTCAGATACCCTTCGTCGGGCCTATTCCCAACCGGGGGAACCACGACCGGTCCGTTTTCAGACAGGTAATCAAACCTATCAAGTTTGGAAACGTGCGATGGATAGGCCAGCGAAAAAAACTGATCCCGCAGATCGATGAAAGCGGCCAGGGAATCGTAATCAAAGGTTAGCCAATTTTTGCTTTAGCGAATCCACTAATTTTTCATAATCGGCGTGGAGTGGAATTTTCTCGGCGGCCCCCGTATTCAAATCCTTGACTTGGCACTGACCTTGATCGAGTTCGTCACTTCCCGCAATTAGCGCTAAACGGTGACCGCGACGATTCGCGTATTTTAGTTGCTGTCCAATTTTTTTAGGCTCTCCGTACATCTCAACACGCAAGCCCGCCAAACGCAGCTTCCGAGTCATGCGAAGATAGTCGTCTCTTCGCTCGGGATCGAAATACACGACAAAAACTTCCGCTCCCATCCGTTTTTGATCTAACACGCCAATTTCCTGCATTGCGGCAAGCAATCGATCAAGTCCCAGAGATGCACCCACCCCTGGAAGCTCTGTTTTAGTGTATGTTTCAGCCAAGTGATCATAACGGCCTCCTGAGCAGACACTACCAATATTCGGAAGCGCATCGAGAAACGTCTCAAAAATATTACCAGTGTAATAATCCAAACCTCGAGCTATCGACAAATCAATATGGACCCTGGACGGCGGAACACCTGCCACTGTCAAGCCATGGATCAATTCGCCAAGCTCATTAATACCTGAGGTGAATTGATTATTGTCTGCTACAAGATTCTTGCCCGCCTCAAGTACTTCCGAAGTTGTTCCACTGATTTCTGTCAACGCAAGTAACGATTCAACGGCAGATTGATTCACACCATCGATGCTGAGCATCTCCTTTGCCATTTTTTCGCGTCCCACCTTAGAAAGCTTATCCAAACAACGAAGGATTGGAACGGCTTGACCTGCAATCCCGAGTGAACTTAGTAGGCCGGTCAATATCTTTCGATTATTGACATGGATCTTGAACGATTCACATCCTAGCGCGATAAGCAGGTCATGAATCACTAAGGCGGTTTCAATATCAGCCACAATGCTTTTAGTGCCGATCGTATCAAAGTCGCATTGTACAAATTCGCGATAACGTCCCTTCTGTGTGTTCTCCCCTCGCCAGACATTTGCGATTTGATAACGTTTGAGCGGCGTCCCCAACTCTCCTATGTGTTGTGCCGAAAAACGAGCTAACGGAACTGTCAAGTCAAATCGAAGTCCAACACGACGGCTTCCATGATCCTCAAAGGCATAAATTTGCTTATCCGTCTCGTCGCTGCCTTTGCCGAGAAGAATCTCCTCGTATTCCAGGGCGGGGGTATCGATGGGCAAGAAACCATATGCTTGATAGACACCTCGCACCTTGTCGATCAACTGCTCACGTTGCAGCATCGATTCAGGCAAGTGATCGCGAAATCCCTTGAGAGTGCGTGGTGTTATTAATGGCAAACGAAAATCCTCTATTCAACGAAGCAGGGGCAAAAGCGGTGGTTGAGCGCTACGAATGCTACCGCCTTGTTTTCTGGAAAGCACCGCTTCCATGTATTCTTGCATCTGTTCTGGTGTTTCCCAGTAGCGATCGTATGTCCAGTCATCTTCATACTCGCACTCTTTGGTCGTGTAATCACGACAAATCTGCGGACGGGTTTCATAAATCCCACAACGATGATCCGCAAGCAAGTGATCACACTTGTTGTGAACCATTAAGTACCAGTCATCATCTTCGCAGAAAATGGTTGTTTCACCATGCACCATATACCAACGTATAAACTCATAGTATTTCCACTCATTGGGTGAATAAATGGGCAAGGAAAAATAGCGACAGCATTTCGCGGTACAAAATTCGCAAAGAACCTGACCTGGTTCAAGCTCATTGCGACTTGGTTTTTCATTCTCCAACGTTTTCTCCCCCCCTCACTTTTAACTCACTGAGAGTAACTTAGTACGCCTAAATATATCGAAAAATATAGGGTGGCAGCCTAACAGAAGCACGAGAAATGTACTAGCGGCAAAAGTGAAAGATGACCCCCTTCAAATTACAATCTGCTATCTATCCAATCACTGTTGCTACTCTACCATTACATTGAGTCGTTACTCTGCATTTACTTTTTCGACCGCCATTCAATAAAGGACGTTTATTTTGCAAGTTATCGTCACCGCTCTTGGTCCCGATCACCGTGGACTGGCCGACCCGATCATTCATTACGTTACCGGCGAAGGCGCTAATATCGCGGAAATCCAAATGTACGATCGGGACGCCGCAAGTCAATTTGCCATGATGTTGCGCATTCATGTGCAATCGAATGCGTTGCAAAAACTAGAGCAATCACTGGCTGAGATCGGCGAAATGAAAGGCCTAGAAGTGCGAGTATGGTCGCCTGAGACAAATCGCGATCGTCCGCGAGTTGCAATTTGTGTGAGTCATCAAATCGATTCTGCGCATCTGCTGCTGAAGACTATACGTGAAGGAAAAATATCGGCCGATCCCGTGATGCTCATCAGTAATCATCAAACGTGCAAACCACTTAGCCTCGAATTTGATGTGCCCTGGCATTGCATTGGGGATCAGAACGGTGTCCCCGATGAGGACAGAATGGTAGCACTTCTTGATGATGGACAGATTGACTACATCGTGTTAGCCCGCTACATGCGCATATTGCCCGCAACCACGTGTTGGGCTTTTGCTGGGGGGAGGATTATGAATCTCCATCATGGATTATTGCCCAGTTTCCCTGGCATGCACCCCTATCACAGTGCCTATCGCGATAACATGTTGGTCTACGGCGCGACTTGTCATTTTATCGTGCCTGAGTTGGATGCCGGAAATCAAATTATCTATCAATCTACTTTCGAAGTTCCAGCGGGAACCACCCTCACGCAGGTCCTCGAAGAAGGCCAGAAGAAAAATGAGCCGCACTGCCTTGTTGAAGGTGTGAGGCGGGTGTTGGAAAGGAAAGTTCAACTTCACTTCCATCGTGTTGTTGCCAAATCCGAGAGTAGCACGTAACGTTCGCGGCCTAGTTGGCCGCACGCTTTATTTCGCCTTTATCAAGCAGGTTTTCATATCTTTTTATAGATACACGACGCTTACTTTCTGACTTATCGGCTGGCTGGAAAGTGTACCGTTTGCCTGTAATATTTTTTAAATTCCAATGACTCAAAACCCTAAAATCTAAATCTTCGCTTGATAAAAATTCGACCAGTTGCTCCGCTTGACCTTGCTTGAGTAAATCGTCATCCGTATATCCCCAAAGCATCCGATATAGTTCCGTGCCCTTGTCACTCCGTAAACGTTCCATTGTTTCTCGGACTCTATTGGCATACTCCGGATGCCGCCTGGCAGCCTTTGAAAGATCCGTGGCACAGTTTTCCCAATGCCGATTCATATTTTCATCACCTAACGCTTCCACAAGTGGATCAAAATATCCAATGTATGCACAGCATCGTAGCGCCAAGCGTTTAACTTCCTGTCGCCGCTTCGATACGAGTTCCTGAAAACTAAGTTTCACCGGTCGATCTTCCCGAACAACATCCCGCACCACGGGAACAGCTCTTTTTTCCAAATTGCTGACTTTAACCTCCGTCAGCCACTCCGGGGCAGATGCGATAGATTCCGGTTCTATTGGTGGCATACTACCAAGGGCTTGCAGTTGTCGAGCATCAATTACCCCCCGCAGCGTGGCTTCTTGCCAATCAACACTGCCACTGAGCGAATAAACATTGATTGCATACTCA
This sequence comes from Planctomycetota bacterium, assembly GCA_036146215.1. Classification (GTDB taxonomy): domain Bacteria; phylum Planctomycetota; class Planctomycetia; order Pirellulales; family UBA7805; genus UBA7805. Next base: position 714 of record JAYYJN010000009.1, on the reverse strand, counting down.
CGATCAGAGGCTTCTGGATTTCGCCCTATTGGTGCTTTCGGTACCACTTCTATACCGATTGCCGTCTCAGTGCTATTCAATGCGAGTGTAATGGTGCGTTCGGTATCGATTTTGAGTCGAATTTTTGCCCCATTAAAATTTGTCCGCACAACCATCCGCCCGTAAGACAGGCTTACGGTCGGAGTACCCCCGCCATCCAATTCCAATAACTTTAGTAAGGAACCACCATCTAACTCGACCGTGAATGCCAATAAACTTAGGTTGGGACGAAAGGTAGGTAGTGCCAACAATTGGTGCCCCTGTTTTAAATTTGACTTAGGGGGTAGCCAGCGCAGTTGGTCAAAGCCCTCCGATGTCACAAGCAGAATCTGGTCATCCGAAACCAGCCGACCGAGAACCTGATTGACTTGGTCGATCTTTTCCTCAGAAACATCCGCACGAGAGGCTAATTCCTCGGTGTTGTCCTCATCCTGCGGGATGGAATTCGAGTTTAAGGTCTCGCCCGATGTGTCACCGAGTTCCTCGGTCGATACTTCATTTGATTCACTCGTGTTATTTGTCGAATTCTCAGTTGTCGTGGCCGACGCCACATTAGGACGGATCGTTGGTTCTGAGGCTTCCTCAACCGGGACCGAGTTCGCATTCGGTTTTTCATTGTCTACGGGGAGGGTTACATCTTTGGCTGATGTGTTTGTTGAAATATCATCGGTTTGC
>JAYYJN010000008.1:0-5919 GCA_036146215.1 Planctomycetota bacterium | reverse complement strand
GCATTGTCAAGGTATACGAGCGGTTGGTTATGCACCCGCTTTTTGAGAATCGGGAAATCATCCCGCCAATGTTGCGGATCCAAATCTTTTCGCTCACCATTTGTTTTCGTATCGATCCGACTGCTTGGCGCGTCCATCAGTGACCCTCCGGATTGGATCGCGAATCACCATCGGTTGACGATTGTGCTGCGCCATCACGCGGGGCGTAGATTGCGGATTGGAGTACGCGCCATGAGAGAAGGCAGCATTTCTGACGGTTAGGCGTCAGCTTGGGACCGAAGAGTTCGAGCATATCCTCTGCAGAAAATGCCTTCACCGCCTCCACATACTGCCCTTCCATTTTTTCGATCAGCATGGAGGCTGATGCCTGGCTAATGCAGCACCCGTCTCCATCAAAATAGGCCTCAATGATTTTTCCGGCCGGATCGATCACCAGCTCAATTTCGACGACGTCTCCGCAAAGCGGATTATCATCTTTGTGCTGATGCGTTGCCTGCTCGAGGTGCCCTCGATGATAAGGGTCTTCGTAGTGATCAAGAACGTGTTCCTGATAAATTTCTTCTTCGCTGAGCGACATAGTGTTCCTGCGTGCTGGCCATCGTACCAAAGGGGTGCCTTGCTTTGCGGCGTGTTGCGGCGTGTTGTAGCACGTTCCCGGCACTTCCGTGATCGCCGACCGTAATGAGCACGCGTTATTGCGGCAGGCGACCTTCTTCAACATCCGGCAACGGACCGGTGCAAGCCTTCATAAATTCTACCAAATCCGCCTTGTCTTGAGACGAGAGGTCCAGCTTAAGAATATCCTTACTCAAATTCGGGTTCTGGTGTCCGCCCTTCACGTAGTGGTCTACGACTTCCTCCAGAGTCGCCATGCTTCCGTCATGCATGTAAGGAGGAGTCATTGATACGTTACGAATGGTGGGAGTCTTGAATGCGCCGAAGTGTTCCTGATCTTTGGTGACACCCATACGTCCGCTGAGCGGTTCGTCATCAAGCATGCCAATCCCGATATTGTGGTACTTCTCATCAGTCAAGTTGGCACCCACGTGACACGCCGTGCAGTTGGTTTTTTCGCTGAAAAAAAGTTCCCTCCCTCGCAGCGCTGATTCCGACATCGGGTGCTTTGCCGCCAATTCCCTGAGTTTCAGGTAGTTGGCATATTCCTCAGGATCTTCTTCCTGCAGTTCCTCGAAATCTTCTGCTTCATAATCCTCGTAGGGCCGGAGAGCCTCGGCATAATCGAAGGGTGACGGGCCGGTAACGATTGCTCGCTCAAAAGACGCGATGGCCTTAGCGATGGTGTCGATGGTGACCCCCTCATCCGGAAAAACTGCGAGGAATTGTTTCTTGTAGCCATCGATACCATCGACCGTTTTTACGGCCTGCTCGTGCGTGTTTCCCATTTCTCCGGGCGCAGCGATCGGACCCTTTGCCTGCTCTTCGAGTGAATCGGCGCGGCCGTCCCAAAATTGCTTGTCACTCAAAATCCGATTGTAGGATGTCGGTGAATTGACGCCCGTCAGTTGATCGCGGATACCCACTCCAAACTGTGTGGGGGCAGCATAGCCGTGATCAGGCCGATGACATGAGGCGCAACTGACAGTGTTGTCGGCCGAAAGCCGTGTATCAAAAAATAATTGGCGGCCCAGTTCGATCTTCGCTCGCGTCAACGGGTTTTCATTTATCCCTCGAATCATGCCCGCGCCCGATGCAAGGCCGAGCGGGAGTTCAAATTCGATTTCCTCATGGTTTTTCGGATCGGCAATCCACGCTTCGATCTCACTCACTTTCAAGTCGTCGGATCCTGAAATGCCTGTCGTGAGACTTGCCTCACCGAGTTGCACTTTCGATGTATCGGCATTCGTGATTCCGCTACATGTGATCAGCCCGCAAATTGCAAACCCGATTGCGATGTTGCGGAAGTTCGGAATGTGGCGAAGATTGCCAACGAAGGCGAGAAATCGTGAGCGAGTAGCAATGGACATGGCGGACTCCTGCGGCGCGTCGATACGTGGGAGAGGCGAAACATTGTTTGTCAATCGACTCTATTATAGCTTTTTCTTGAGATAAACCAACCAATCGTAACGCATGCCAATGCGGTCAGTCACATCACGGCTATCGCATTCGCCACCATAAATGCAACGGAAGTCCGGCCTCGTCGCATCGCCGCTCGACGGTTTGTCTAAATCGCACCGCATCTGCCGGATAGCCCGCCGTGGGTTTTAAACCGGGAATTTGCTTGATCCAAAAACGGTTCCACGCACGCATGGCTAATTCGCGAAGTAATTTCGAACCCAGTGAGGCCAATGCCGCAGGCAGGAATGATTCGCCGCCCTTGCGGAAACAAATATCAATCGTTTGCTGGTCCAGGATAAATCGATAGCAACTCTCAGCTTGCGATTCTTTGACCACTTGCACCAGCGTTTCAGGGAATTGCCGCTGGAGCGCGGGAAGATAGTAGTTTCTACCACCATGTTTGTCGCAAACGATTGACGCCGAATCAGCTGGCAAATTTTTTAATGCATCATTAATCAGTGCCGTCGTGGCACGCGTGAGCACCTCAGCTTTGCTGTCGAGTTCATTGATTCCATGATTTAATTGCTCCGGAAAAATCGCCGTCGACCGGAAGCGAACCAACTTACATTGCTGTTCTTTCCACAGATCAAGCAGGGGAGATCGCATTCTTTCAATTTCATCAGTAGTTGCATCGATCGGTAAATCCTCCTCGTATCCGGCGTACCAGGGGAGCATGTCGAGGGCCTCGGGGAGAGTGCCTGTGAGTGTTTCCCAAAGGTTTCTCCAAGTCGCAGGCCACCGATCCGGTGCGGTCAGTCCGCCCAGACAGGTAAGGACACCCCGTTCGAGCAATCGAAGGGAACCACCGGAATGATATAATTTTTTCGAGTCATTAATGATCAGCTTGTCGTCGTTCCGCACGCGTGTCGGACTAATTCTTGCGGATAAGGCATCATAGAGATCTATCTCGGAGGGTGCCCTCTGCACATGCCAAACCGAAATAGAGACCAGCAATGGTCCCAGGCGAGGCCCATAGCCTGCTTCATCGGTTCCGATCAGATAAGGCATTTTGGTGCGAAAAATTTTCAACGGGCAGATCGTAAAAGAGACCGCAAGCGGCACCTTAATCCATTGACGCCGGTAATTGAAGATGACCGAAACCGGCCGGCTCGATTTCTAGCGATGCCGGGATGGTCCAGCTTTGAAACCCGCGATCAGGTAGGATCCGTTGGACGCCACACGCCCACTGCCGTTTGGTCGTTCCCTTTTGATCCGAGAGAGCGGCAAGCGGAATCGCCAGTTCGCATGTCCAGTGAGTCTCGTTCGCTGCCTGTGCAACATACCACTCCGGAGCCCACGTCGCGTCCATCCACAGTTGATCGTGCGTGCACCCTCGGGAATCGACCGTCAAGCGATAACAAGTGGCGTAGTCGCGATCGATATCCAACAAGATTTGAACACGATCGTGATTGTTAAGATTCGCATCGCGTCCCCGGGCGGGCGGCGGCGAGGCATAGGCAACACCCTCGGCCTTCCGACAGCGAATCGCAAAATAAAGAAACTGCGGATCAAAGCAAACCTGGACTTGTGTTGGTGCGTCGGTGGTGCCGGTCCGATCCAAAAGTGCAATGCCATTGCCCTCGGTCGCCCAGCATGGATCGTCTAGCTTTCCATCAAGGTATGGTTTGCTTCGGACCCGCATTGCAGTCCAGGTCGGCGCGGCAGCGGCAGATTTCGCGGTTGAAAGGTTGTCCTCGCTTTGGGAGCACCCAGTGTATTTGCCTAGCCAGTTGGCCTGTGCCAGGAGCATGGCAACACGCTCTGCCTCATGCAATTTACCCTCTTGGCGGAAGGCTGCGGCCAAAGGTAATTGGATGCGTGGGTCGCGGAAAAGCACCGGCCTAGCCCGCTGCAGTCGTTCTCCCCACGCGGAGGGTGCCACATCGTTTTGTTCAGAGATCGGTAGGGCATTGACGAGTTGCACATCCCCCGCTGCGTCTGCCGCTTGATTGTCATCTTGGTATTGAAAGTCGCCGCTCATTTTATAGGTCGCAAGCCATTTCCATGCGGCAGATGCCAACGGGTGTTCTGGCGCATGATCGATGAGCATGCCCAGGGTCTCGGCTGCGAGCGGCGCGTTGCCTCGCGTGAAATTTTCGGCCGCGATGTGGACCAGAAGTTGGGCTGCCTGGTCAATGGGGAGTTCTGCCGCAGCGCGATGGATTTGTGCCCGCCACGCTGCAGAGGATGGCTGGCCTGCTCCGGCAGATGCAAGTACCGACTTAAGAATATCAGCGCGGCCGGCCCGCTGCCGCAACGCGTCAATCGGCACACTCCGATCCGCTGCAAGCAGGCGACGGCTCCCTCCACCTGGCGTGAGATACAGTCCACTGAAAAAGTCACTGCCTCCCCGTCCCTGCGGCAGCTTGTTAAGGATGACGGAAAAATGAGACACCGACTCGACACGTCGGGGGAAGACCTCAAGTAATGCGTGCGATCGCTGCGTGTAATCGGATAGTGTGCTGGCTAAGGGGAGCATCCACCGGCGGGTAGAAATGGAGATCCCTCCCGAATGCCTCGGAGGTAAATAGGCAAGCACCTTGCGGACCTGCCAGGGTGGCAATCGTGTTGTCGATGCCTCGGTTGCCGTTTCGGTGGCTGCCCGATCCACTGCCCGCAAGACCGCCTGGTTAATCTGAAAGCCGAGTGGATCACGGCGGCGATGTGTTGCCGGATGCGTGACAACCACATCAGGACGGACTAAGCGAATTTGCCGTTCGATGTGCGATTCAAACGCGAGGATTAGATTCTCTTTTGAATATGGTGGCTGACAAAGGCCCGCAGTGACCGGTCTTCCGCTGATCGGCTCGGGCGAATTCGCGTTGATCCAAGCAGGAGAAATAGGTACGCGAAAGCCCTGATCTACGATGTTGACTCCGCTATGCAGAAGGGCCTCGCGCTCGCGCGTGGATGCATCATCAAGAGGCACACTTGGGGTCAGGGGGGTGTGACCGAGCAGCATGACGCTGCTACTGTAACCCTCGCCGGCAGAGAGCTGCGAGAAGATTTCAAGCGGTACTGCCCGCGCGGTGGCGAACACGCCGAGCAACGCTGCCCGCTTGCGTCGCTGCTGCTGAATCTGCCATGAAGCGCCTCCATTTTGTGTGTGCAGGATCGTTCCCATGGCCCCGGCCGCCCAGCCCTGCTCGGGCGAGGCGAAGTGAACTGCCCGAAGCGGCAGAGACTGACCGGTCGATTGCGTCTCCCAATGCATTCCACCATCACCACTGTACAGAATGAGGTTTCCAGGCGAACCGCAGATCCAAAGATGCCGACCGTGGACTTCTAACGCCTCCGGGCTAAAACCGTCGGGTAATGCAACTTTGCTCCGAAACTCCCAACGGCGTCCGTTTTGGTGAGTGAAATAAAGATCACCGGAGCATGCGAGTGCATAGCCGACTTGAGCATCGGCGCGACGGATACCAATCCAGTTATTTGATGCAGGATTTGACATTTCGATATCCTGCTTGTCGACTCGATCGGTACGCATCGCGCCAAACCCGTTTTTGCCCACAAGGTGGCCAGCGGTCAAGCTTTCAAAATCGCCACAGTCCCAGCGGGTCGGATGGTCCGACGGCGGTGCTGACCAACTTTGACCCCCATCGGTGGTGACCAGCAAGCCATGCGGGTACAGAGGCGATGCGGCGATCAGGGCAATTCCATCTTTGCGGTTAAAAAATTGGATCTTTTTGATGCGCGGCAGCGGATCCTTGCTCCATATTGTCCAGTGCTTCCCCCCGTCCACGGTGCGGAGTATTTCGCCACGCGAGATATGAGTGTAGGGTTCGGTCCATCCGCCAGCTGCCCATCCGATGCGGTCGTCAACAAACGAGACGCTGTGCA
>JAYYJN010000007.1:0-2610 GCA_036146215.1 Planctomycetota bacterium | reverse complement strand
AGGAGCTGTAATTTCTTTTCTGATCCGAAAGATTTGCCATGTAGAAACCCGATAATCGGTATTTCCGACACGATGCGCGTGCAGGTGAGGGCATCTCGAGGCGCGCATCGCGGCAAAATTCCGGTAGAATGCCCTCAGTAGCAATCCTGCGCTGCCGGGCTTACGGACAGTGGATACGCTCCGACCCTCTCTGTATCGCTGAGGCAACCAATGAAAGTAGCTTTCGCCCCGCTGACTAAAATATGTGGCAGTGGAAAATCCTGGCTGCTAACAGGGTTCTTGATCATGCTGATAGCCAACTCGGCAATCACCACCAACTACGCGGCCGATGATGGTGATGGACCGAGTGCAAGAGCCGATCACACGACGAGGGACCAATGGGAACGGATTGAAGTATCCGGAAAGGTGGCCGGGTATGGCCGCATCCGCGAGCATACACTGAATCGCGGTAATGAGAAATTTCGTCAGATCGAGAGCGTGATGCGAATGCGGATGAAACGGCTAGGAGAGCCTGTGGAGACGGCGATCCTGGTGCAGGCAACTTTCGACCGCCAGGACCGCATGGTCGATTTTCGCACCGAAACCAGTTTGGGCGGCCAGGCAATGATTTCGACCGGTAAAGTACGGGGCAAGCGTCTTGAGATTACCACCGAACTCGGTACCGACCTTGGCGGAAAGGTTGTAACCGATCAGATCGACTGGAGCGATCAGACACATGGACTGTTTCATGAGCGCCGGCTTCTGGAAGCAAATCCGATGCTGCCAGGGGAGCAAAGGACATTTGCGGCGCTGATACCAATTTTTAATCGGGTCGCCAAAACGACCCTTAAAGCGAGCGATTGGTCACGGACCGACGTGCTTGGCACGTCGAGAGAGCTACTCCCGATTGCAAGTCATACGATGCTTGCCGGACAGCAACTGAGCGCTACGCTCTGGATGGATCGTGATGGTCAGATCATCAAAACAGAAGAGCCGACGCTTGGACAGACAGTGACACGGACAACGCGAGAAAAAGCGCTTGCCGGAAAACGTGGTGCGGCGCCCGATTTAATCACCGGCACGGTAATTCCCTTGAAATTCGCTGCGGGTTTGCCATCAAAACCCCAAGAATTGCGTTACCGGGTGCGAACTAGCCGTACCTTGTCGAAGCCTCCTTTTCCACGAACATCGCGCCAAATTTGCAGTTCGAGTGAGGATGGTCGCGTCTGGGATTTGCGGGTGAACGCGTTCGAGTTCGAGAATGAAGAGCCGTCTCGAGATATTCCGGTGGAACGCCCCACACCCCGCGATCAAGAACCGCATCGTTTTGTTGATCAAAACGACCCCGCAATCCGCAAGCTTGCTGGCACAGTGGGTTCAAAAGAAAGTGAGTCAGCACTGGCGAACGCACTGGCGAGGCAGGTCTCTTTGTGGATCTCGCGAAAAGATTTTTCGACGGTCCTGGCGACCGCGTCCGAAGTGGTACGCACTCGTAGTGGTGACTGCACCGAGCACGCAGTTCTGCTCGCGGCGATGGCGAAGGCACGCGGATTACCGGCACGTGTGGTGGTCGGTTTGGTATATGTGCCATCGCTCGGGGGCTTCGCCTACCATATGTGGAATCAAATCTGGTGTGACGGTGCGTGGCGATTTTTCGATGCGACGCGTCCGGATGGTCGCTGTGGTGCGGGGCACATCAAAGTTGCAGATGATCCACTCGCTGACCAAAATGGCCTGACTATCTTTTTGCCCGTGTTACGATTGATGGGGGGCACAGAAATTGAACTCGTGGAATCGGTTCCCGATGCGAATCGCTAGTGCTTGGTCTAGTGCATGTTGATGTAGAAGATGTCGCTGTCGGTCAGGTCCCCTAGCGATGGTGGAACATATTTTTTTTGGTTTCCTGTATCGCTAGATCCATCGCTCCAGCCTCCCGGGCTTTGGGCTAAAATGCCGGCCAAACCGACATACGACGGAATTAACTTAAACTGCCAATTCTGGTTGAGCAGGTTCCAAGATACGCTTAAATCTTGCCGCCCCCAACTAGAATTATCAGGTATGTGCTTTATTCGGTGTTGAGTCTCTTCGTTTCGATACGTTGGCTCAATCGTTTCGCAGCACTCTGAGTGTCCTCTGGCGAGTCGTGGCACCGGAAGGAAAAGCATGCCTTGGGCAAAATTGACACGATCGCCTGAAAGTGGGTTCGAGAAAAGTCTTGGTAGCAGCGCGTGGAGTCGCTGCCAGTAAACCGTGCCGACAAATAGGTATTGTTCCTCCAGGAATCTGTTGCGCCGTCGGTCCTCCGGGATCTTGTCAGGCGAGCTTTGTTGTTGCCAGTCAAAACTTAGCGTGGGACGCAGATCTTCGCTTGTCGAAGAATACTGCACCTCTGGGGGTGTCCAGATCACGTGGAGCAAATTTGTTTGCTGGTGCTCGGCGAGCAAGTCACGCAGTTCGCCCCGAGTAAAGCCTCGCCATAGATTGGCAAACTGGGACATGGGCCCGACGTGGTCAAATTCGATCAGCTTTTCATTGTTCCATTGTTCGAGATAGGTCTCGGCAAGGCGTTTGCGTTGTGCGAGTGCCGTTCGATGATAAAATCCATCTGGGTCATCCGCCGCGTCGACGACT
>JAYYJN010000006.1:0-2573 GCA_036146215.1 Planctomycetota bacterium | reverse complement strand
TCGCTTGCAATCGGTTGATAGTCGATCTTTATGAAATCTTTGAGTTTCACACCCCCCAGGGTCGGGTCGAACAGTTCAACCTGATTATCCCCATAAAAGTAAAGTTTAGCCTCCAGTGTTTTCTCCAGGTCATTGGCCAATCCCGAAGCGAAAAGCGTTGGAGGCTTGAACGCAAAATCGGGTGTCACAGTACCTTCGATTTTCAACTGAATGCTCGGCTGCGCCGGGTCATTAGTTTTTATGGGTGCCCGCTTCCGGTACTTGCCCTTCGACTTTCCCGTCTTCCAGGTGAGGGTTACCTCCGCGGTCTCCCCCGGTGGAATTGTTTTCCGAGATACTTTACTGACAGTGCATTTACAGGAGGGCTTTCCAGGGACAATTTTTAAGTCTGAAAGTCCCTCGTTGCGGAGCACGAAAGTGTGTGTCCCGGTTTGATTTTGATACATCCGTTCAAATGTGTGCGTGGTGCTTCCAACCACCAACACAGGCCCCGTAAGCAGTGGTTCCCGATCCTGCGTCCCGGCAAGCAGCGGCGTCTCGATGGCCCAGCCGAACTCAGAGACGGTGCGGAATACCGCGAGGCCAATGCCGAGTGCAGCGGCGATGATGGCACAGATAAAAACTTTCATCGGCAGATTTTCTGTCAATTTCTGTTAAGGGGCTCATGCGCTTGATGAAGATATTCTTATTCTATCGATCCGGTCGGCTGAGCGTCAAATCAGGGCCCTCGATTTACCCTCCGTTCGAGACCCCACCCTTCGCGGCAGACGCAGGATCGAGTTCGCATGCAACATGCAAAGCGTGCCTTGTGATCTCTTCGCGGGTGTCATCAACATTGAGCAATCCCGAGGGAAACACCCTACGAAGACAATTAGCGAAGGGTGGACGGCAGCAACGTCTTTCGTAGATAGTCACGACAAGCGTCGAAAAATGACTGCACGTCCCGGCGGCGATAGTCCGGATAGGTCCACTCCCAATGTTGCCAACGGCGATTGCGGTAACCAAGAGTGACTTCGGCGTAAATGCCATCCCGCAGATAAATCCGATGGGCGTGGTCTTTGGTCGAAGCCAAGACTAATTTGCCCAGCGTCAGATAGCCCGGATCCAAATTAACGGGCCGGGTCACATCAGCCACATTCGACTGAGCGAAATCAATTTCCCAATCGTTCGTTTGTTGCTTCCATGCGGCTAACTCCTCTGCATCCGCAGCACGTTCAAACGCCCAGAATGTTTTTAATAAGGGGCTGCCCATTGAAGCCGTGTAGTAGTCGGTTTCGACAAATTGAAAGATCGCGCTCCGCATTGCCGTCTTGCCCCAGTCTGCCTCAGCGCGCTGCAGCGCCCAGTCGAGTGCCTCTTCGTCTTGACTGAAGGCGGCTAAAATTCTGAGAACTTTATCTGGCCTGCGGGCTTCACCCATGGAGAACTCAATCCGTCCGTCAATAAGCCTTCGCGAAAACCGCCCGTTTCCGACTGGGCTGTTTGGAAAAAATACATGTTCCATCCTCCTCCTCGGCATCAAGAGGTACACAGCGAAGCGAAACTTTCAACTCTTTTAGAACCCGCTCCATCGGCTCACCTTCGGCGAAGTGACATTGGGCAAATCCTCCGTGGATTGCCGTCGGATCACTCGGGTCGGGAGTGAAGTAGTCACGAAATTCTTCCAGGCTATCGATCGGCTTTGTCACTCGCTGCCGATTTTCCAGGGCGCGGGTGAAAAGCTCCCGTTGCATGGATTCCAACAGCTCGTGCACCGTGTCCACAAATTCGCTCCGTGGAATACTCTCTTTTTGTTTCGGCGATTGATCCCGTCGTCCGACAAAGCAACTGTCACTTTCCACATCTCGTGGTCCTATTTCGACACGCAGAGGAACGCCTCTCTTGATGTGCTGCCATGTCTTTTCCCCTCCACGGATATCACGTTGATCTAACAAGACTCGCACAGGCGCACCGTTAAAAGTTTGATTTTCCAGAGCCACTTTCAGCTTTGCGCAATACTCCAAGACTGCGGCACTTGAGTCGTCTCCACGCAAAACGGGGAGAATCACAACATGTTGCGGTGCAAGTCGTGGTGGAACGATCATCCCGTCATCATCACCATGGGTCATAATCAGGCCACCAACCAGACGCGTTGACACTCCCCAGGAAGTTGTCCATGCAAAGGCCTCCGCCCCATTTTCATCCTGGAACGTGATGTCCTGAGCCCGTGAAAAGTTCTGTCCAAGAAAATGAGAGGTGCCGGCCTGCAACGCCTTCCGGTCCTGCATCATCGCCTCGATGCTGTAGGTCGCGACAGCTCCCGGAAAACGCTCCTCTGCAGTTTTTTCCCCTTTGATCACCGGCATTGCCATCCAGTTCTCTGCAAAGTCGGCATAGACATCAAGCATTTTGCGGGTTTCTTCCTCCGCTTCCGCCCGGGTCGCGTGCGCGGTGTGCCCCTCTTGCCAGAGGAATTCAGCGGTACGCAAAAAGAGCCGGGTTCGCATTTCCCAACGAACGACATTCGCCCATTGATTGATCAGCAGCGGTAAATCGCGATACGACTGGATCCACTTGGCATACATCTCTCCGAT
>JAYYJN010000005.1:0-11630 GCA_036146215.1 Planctomycetota bacterium | reverse complement strand
ATCGCAATATCGTTATTCACGTTAAAGGATGGCGGAAGTAATGTCGTTGGCCATGCTTTGATCGGGGATGTCTGATCGAATGCATTTAATGCGATGCTCGTGTCCGGATTGTAGTTGTAAGAGTCTTGCGCTTTGATCGTGGTATAGCGACCCCCCAGAAACCATTCGACGTGACTTCCACCCTTACCGTTGCCATGCAGTGTTTTCAAACGCCATAACTTCGAGAATTCGAAGCTGCTTAGGCTACCAACATTCTCAGCACGCCCGTTCGGATAGGGTTGCGTGGTGAACGGCGGAATATTGATGATGGGTGTGCCGGTCTGAGGGTTAATTCCAGAGGGATTCATCGTGATGATATCCCGCTGGCGGTCCGTCGGCTCGTCGTAGACATTGGGTCCGTTTATGCTCATGAATTCGCCTATCCAGCCGTTATTGCTTTTGGACATGTATCCAAAATCAATTCGAGTCCCCGTCGTGCGGTCAAATTTGTTGGGTTTCATGGCGGTCGCGGGCCGGTCTACCCAGAGGTGAATACGGTCATAGGTGAAGAAAAATCCTGTGTTCGGCTCAATGCCCCCACCGTAGGAACTGATCTCTGCCGGCGCAAAAGGCTGCCAATCCTGGGTGAAATCGAGCGGCCCGAAGGGCTGAAATTTCTGGGCATCGGCCATGGATACGGGCAGGAGCGCAAGCAGCAGGCCTCCTACAAACAACACCCGCATACGAGGATTTAGCATGAGTTCGACTTTCTCTGGGAATGGATCAAAATTCATCTGCGTTGAATTAATACGGTTCAAAGACTTTAGACTTCCCACCGTGCGGGTAGTATCGGTCGGAGGAGTCATGCCAGTTGAGTAAGATTGGTAAAACGGGTCAGAAATGCCAATCAAGCCGATTTTTTATGATGCGTCTGATGCAATGCAAGGACTGCTAGCGGATTTGCAGATTGCCGATCGATGTGGGATGCGGGCTGTTGTTTCGCGATTGTGCTGCTGGCGGTGGCCGATTATCGGTCGCAAGCGGTCCTGCGTGTGTTCAAAAAAATCGCGTTTACGTGAGACCCGGCCCTGCGACATACTGTGATGACTCCCCTGCCCCGTCATTTTATCCGCCTACCCACATCCGTCTTTGATGTTCCGTCTTTCAGCCAACCAGTTAACAACCTACCGCTCGGCGTTTGACGAGGATGTCTTCCGCTGCACTGCTTGCGGAATAGGTGCACTCGGTGTTTGGCGACAAAAAGTGGAGGATTTCGGGCTCGAAAAGTCGCGCGAGTTGCTGCACGAGTCGGGAATCAAGGTTTCAAATCTACTCTGGGCCGGGGGATTCACGGGAAGCGACGGCCGATCCTATCGGGAAAGCTTATGGGATGCAGCACAGGCGATACGGATGGCTGGTTTTTTGGAATGCCCGGTGCTTGTCATCCATAGTGGCGGTCGCGGTGGTCATACGACCCGGCATGCCCTTCGCCTGCTGACCGGAGGTCTTGAGGCGTTATTGCCGGTGGCGGAAGAAGAAGGGGTGCAGCTTGCGGTGGAACCGATGCACCATCGCTGCGCGCCGGACTGGACAATTTTGACGTCGCTGGAAGATGCAACGCGACTAATCGACTCGCTCGGGCATCCATTGGTCAAACTCGTTGTAGATACCTATCAGCTCTCTGAGGCACACGATGCTGGTGAGCAGATTGTGGCATGCGGTGAGCGGATTGCGGTGGTGCATCTTGCCGACACGCGATCAGGTGTCTCGCCAGAGCAGAACCGTTGTCCCTTGGGAAAAGGGAATATCGATTTTAATTCTATCTTCGACGCACTTGCCGAGATTCGATATCAAGGGTTTCTCGATCTGGAATTGTTCGGCGAAGATGTCGAGGGCATCGATTATAAGATGCTGCTCACCTCGGCCCGATCATATGTTCGGACATTTTTTCGCGACCGTTCGAAAGCCACGGTTTGAGAAATCATCGCGAAGGGTTTCTGTCTGGAATTAATTCCAGGCAGATCAGGCGATCCCGTCCGCGGACATAAAGCAATCCATGCGAGAGGATGGGAGCGGCCCACGCCGGGTATTGTAGTGGTCGGTTGCCCTCGCCGGGATCCTCGTCCAGTAGCACGGTCTCGGCGACCTGGTCGAATTTTTTTGGATTTGCCCGTAACAACCTGAGTTTGCCATATTCTCCCAGACATAGCAGGTGGCCATCCACATAGAGTAGGCTGCAACGCGCAAGTCCCTTCTCGCTCCATTGCACTTCTCCTGTCTCCCAGTCAATGCATCGCAGTTCTGCATTCGCCGAATGGCGACCACTTGAACCATAAAGAAAGCCTTTATGGGAAATGGGTGTATTCCAATGGGTCTGCATCGCCTTGCGCCGTTTTTTTGGGGAATCCTGCCAAACGGTCCTGACTTCGCCAGGGCTAAACTCAAGCAGAGCACTGCCTGGACCGTAAGTCTCTGAGATAAACACCCGGTTGTTCACCACCACCGGGTTGCTGGCGTTTACGCTTTCCCGAATTTTTGCCCGCCATGGATAATAAAAATCGAATTCTCCTTGGTCGGGGTTAAAACCGATTAATCCTCCGCGCGCAAATACAAAACACCAATTTCGTCCACCTGCTCTGGCGAGTGTTGGAGAGGCATAGCTGGCCAATTCATTCGAGAGTGTATAGACAACTTTGCCGGTGCGTTTGTCGAAAGCCACCACGCCTGTTCCGTCGCCGTTCAACCTCTCTGATGGGCCACCCGGCGTGTCTGCGGCGTCCGCACCGCTGCCACCGATCTGTGTAATGAGCAGATCGCCGTGAATCACCGGAGTTGATCCAACACCGAAGAAGTTCGGCACGACCCCAAATTGTCGCGTCGTATCGACCTTCCAGAGCAATGTTCCGTCGGACACTCGGAGGCAATGCAGCATGCCCTCTGGACCAAAGATGAAAACACGATTTCCGTCAATCACCGGTGAGCAACGGGGCCCGTTGCTGTATCCGTACATATCTTCGTAAGCCGTTTCGTAGGTGAAACTCCATAAATGATCACCGGTTTCACTATGCATGCAGCGGAGTCGCGCTTGACCGCCCACGCGATCGAAGACCAGAAGTCGTCCCCGCGCTACAACCGGCATCGCATAACCTTCAGCAAGTGGTAGCTCCCAAACTTTACGCGGTCCCGCTGCTGGCCAAGAAGTAATAATTCCCTGCTCCGGTGATTTTCCGTTGCCGTTGCTACCGAGGAAACCGGGCCAATCGACGCCTGCGTGACGCGTTGCGAGATCCTCGGGCAGCCGGTCCGAATCGGCTGCCTCGGCCAATGTGGCACTCATGACAAGCGTAAGCTTTAAAACAAATTGCATCTTCTGCTTTCGAAGTTGACACCCTGACTGTGACGATTACTATACCTTGTGATGCCCGTAATCACAGCCACGCTTTCGATCCCCGATAACGAATTTGAATGGAGCTTTTCTAGAAGCAGCGGGCCAGGCGGACAGAACGTCAATAAAGTGAGTTCTAAGGCAACGTTATTCTGGAATGTGGTAGAGTCGCCCTGTCTGCCCAAGATCATCCGCCAGCGGTTTATCGATGCTTTTCCCAACAAAATTAACAAGCAGGGTCAACTGGTGATTTCGAGCCAGCGATTCCGCGATCAGCCTCGGAATGTACGGGCTTGCCTCGATAAATTACACGACCTTTTGACGCAGGTTGAAGCGGCTCCCAGGCGACGTAAAAAGACGCGTCCACCGCGTTCCGCCACCGAGAGACGATTGAATAACAAACAGGCACATGGGGAAAAGAAGCAACGCCGCCGCCCTCTCCGAATGGATCACGGAAGGCTCCGAGATGATTACTAGCCCCCGCCGGGTCGACTCTGTGTCACGGGGCAAACCAGAGCTATAATCTGGTCAACTTTTGCTCATCCCGGTGGCTAAGGGGTTAACGCCATGACAACCGAAAACAAGCTGGTTGGTGAGAACGAAAATGCACCTCTGACGGTGGGGCAATTGACCGGTCGCATTGCGACGCTGCTGGAGTCAAATTTTGGGACCGTCTGGGTGGCCGGCGAAGTTTCCAATTTTTCGCGTGCATCCTCGGGCCACTGCTATCTGTCGATTAAAGATGAAGATGCACAGATCGGGGCGATCGTTTGGAGAAGTACGGCGGAACGTCTGAAAGTGAAGTTGGCCGACGGGATGGCAGTGGTTTGCCAGGGTGCATTGGACGTCTACGCACCGCGGGGTGCTTATCAGCTCATCTTGAAAAAAGTTTTGCCACGTGGCGAGGGAGATTTACAGCGAGTGCTGCGTGAACGGCGGGAAAGGCTGGCTGCTGAGGGACTTTTCGATCGGGATCGCAAGCGTGCGCTGCCGCGTTTTCCGCGTCGTATCGCGATCGTGACCAGTCCGACCGGCGCGGCGGTTCAGGACTTCCTGAAAGTGCTAGGTCGTCGTTGGCAACAGGTTTCTGTGGTGGTTGTGCCGACCCGAGTCCAAGGCAACGGGGCCGCAACTGAAATTGCCGAAGCCCTTGCCTTGGTTCCCCGTCTGAGACAAGAAGTTGATCTTGTTGTGGTGGGACGAGGTGGTGGATCGCTCGAAGATCTTTGGGCGTTCAATGAGGAGGAGGTCGTGCGGGCAATTGCGGCCTCTCCGATTCCGGTTATCTCGGCCGTCGGCCATGAAATTGACGTGAGCCTTTCAGACCTCGTTGCAGACGTGCGGGCATTGACTCCGAGCGAAGCCGCAGAGTTAGCGGTTCCAGATCGATCCGATTTGAAAGAACACCTTGCAGGTATCACTCGACGTCTCGGTCGCGCTTTGAGTGGTCGAGCTTCTGAGTCACGTATGCAACTTGAGGCAGTGGCAGCGAGATCAGTCATACGCAAGCCATTTGAAACCATCCAACGTCTCGCAAGACAGTTGGACGAGTTAGACCGTCGCGGGCGGCGAGCAAGCTTAGCCAGATTGCAACTGCAGCAGCATCGTCTGTCAGGAATTGCAGACCGTTTGCAATCACTCAATCCACGCGCGGTCCTTGACCGCGGTTATACGTTGACACAGCGGTCGAGCGATGGCAAGTTGTTGACATCGCATGACCAGCTAAAGCTTGGCGATCAATTGATAACGCGGTTTGCAGCGGGTAGCGCGGTAAGTCGCGTGGAGCAAATCGAATCGGAAGAATAACTGGAAAGAGAAATCGTGGCCAAAAAGAAAAAGAACCCTTCGGGTGAAAGTCTGAGTTTTGAAGAGGCACTAGGAGAGCTAGAGGCGATTGTGCAGTCTCTCGAGGAGGGCAAGGTAGGTTTGGAGGAGTCGCTTGCGCTTTACGAGAAAGGGGCAAAACTCCTGAAGCAGGGGCATGAGCTTCTTGCGGACGCAGAACACCGAATTGAGCAGGTCAGCGGCGTAGATGCGGATGGAAATCCAGTTTTGAAATCTTTTCCTGCTTCCTCAAATGATTCGGAAAACCATGCCGATAGCCGAAGTTCGAAGGCGAAAGCTTCCTCGAAAAGAGCCGCGAGAGAAAAAAATGCATCGAATGACAGCGGACTGTTTTAAGGTTTGCCGACCTCTGCAGCGGCAACAAATTACGGTCATGTTACCGGCTTCAAGCTTACGGGTTTCCCCTTTCTTTTCACCTTTAAGTGGCTAGAATAAAGAGGTTACGGCAAGTTGGCCCTGTTTGGGCGGCTTGCCACCCTGTTTTTGGGCCGCCTGCGGATCGCTTTTCCCTTGTTGGGCAGTTTTCATGGCAGTTTCACCGCCGATGGCGTTTACAGAGCAAGCTCAACTGCTGCGCGACCAGGTTGATCTGGCGCTTCAGCGAGAGCTGAACTTTTCAACCGATTGTCCCTCCTCGCTAAGCGAAGCTATCCGCTACGCAGGAATGGGGCCCGGAAAGCGGTTGCGACCCATTTTGGTACTGCTTGCCGCGGAGGCCTGTGGAGCGAGGGATCGGGAGGACGCCATGGCGACCGCCGTTGCGGTTGAATGCGTTCACGCATATTCGTTGGTGCATGACGATTTGCCTGCGATGGATGATGACGATTTACGACGTGGTCGACCGACCTGCCATCGGGCATTTAGCGAACCAACCGCGATCTTGGCCGGAGATGCACTCCTCACGCGTGCCTTTGAAATTCTTGCCACTAGTATTCAACCTCCGGAGACGGCAACGCGATGTATTCGTCTACTGGCACAAGCCGCTGGTGCAGAAGGGATGGTTGGTGGGCAGATGCAAGATCTGCTGGCGAGTGCATCTCCGACGAACGGCGCAGGAGGAGTGAAGACCGTAATCGACGAGACCTCCGCCGCGGAAAAAGAGCGAAAACTCGAAGCCATGCACCGTAAGAAAACGGGTGCTTTATTCGTTGCCTCGCTGCAATTGGGTGGTATGGTCGCAGGCTCAACGGAGTCGGATCAGGCCGCACTTCGCGATTTCGGAGAAAAGATCGGCCTCGCATTTCAGATTGTGGATGATCTTCTGGATGTGGCTGGAAAGGAAGAGCAAATCGGCAAGCGGGTCGGCAAAGACGATACGCTTGGGAAATTGACATTTCCCAGTTTGCTCGGCATCACGGAGAGTAAACAGCGGGCACAGACATTGGTCTCTGAGGCCTGTGCCCGATTAGAACATTTTGGTCAGCGTGGGACAGCGTTACGCGACCTGGCAACATACATTGTGGAAAGGGATTCTTGATGGGCCAGATTCTCTCTCGACTTCAGTCGCCGGCAGAACTCCGCTCCATGGATAACGGAGAACTCGCTCAGTTGGCGGAGGAAATTCGTGAAACGCTTTGCAATCTGCTTACGCAGCGTGCAGCACATTTCGCATCAAACCTAGGAGTGGTCGAGTTGTGTTTGTCACTGCATACCGCTTTCGATTTCTCCAGGGACCGGTTGATCTGGGACACAGGGCACCAGATTTATCCCCACAAGATGATCACCGGGCGTTACCATGAGTTCGGTTCGATTCGTACGAAGGGCGGCCTGATGGGATACCCTAATCCCAACGAGAGCCCATACGATTTGTTTATGACTGGTCACGCTGGTAGCAGCGTTTCGACCGTGTTCGGGTTACGCAGTGGCGACAAACTGCTCAGGCCAGATGAGGGGCAGCACGCTGTGGCCGTGATCGGAGACGGTGCTTTTCCGTCAGGCATTGTGTATGAGGCAATGAACAATGCCGGGGGGATGAACGAAAAACTTCTTGTCGTGTTGAATGATAATCGGATGTCGATTTGCCCTCGAGTGGGGGGATTGGCCGACATGCTCGACCGGATGCGGATTACGCGATCCTATACCGGTGTGAAAACGAGTCTCACAAGCACGCTCGACAAGGTTCCTCTGATCGGCGATCCGATCGAAAAGTTTTTGGGCAATTTTAAGGAGGCGTTGAAGGCAGGATTACACGGAGGCATGCTGTTTGAAGATCTTGGCTTCCGCTACGTAGGTCCGATCGATGGTCACAACATTGCCCAACTACGAAAATATTTCGAGATGGTCAAAAATCTTGAAGGGCCTGTTTTATTGCACGTGGTGACTGAGAAGGGGCACGGCTTTCGGCCCGCTGCCGAGGATCCGGTTTATTTTCACACGCCCGCCCCGTTCAATCTCGAGGAGAAAGGTTGCACGCCTCGCGAGCAATCTACTTCCCCTTCCTATACGCATCTGGCGGCAAATGCGATCGAGGAGGCGATGGAGCGAAGGTCTGATGTGACGGTTCTAACTGCCGCAATGTGCCAAGGAAACAAGCTCGAATCGATTCGTGAGAGATTTCCGGATCGTTTTTTCGACACCGGAATCTGCGAAGGGCACGCGGTGGCATTTGCGGCCGGTCAGGCGAAGGCCGGGTTGCGGCCCGTGGTAGATATCTACAGCACCTTTTTGCAGCGAAGCTATGATCAGATATTCCAGGAAGTCGCCCTGCAGAATCTGCCCGTCACATTCATGCTTGATCGAGCTGGGCTGACAGGCCCCGATGGACCGACCCACCATGGTGTGTTTGATCTGAGCTACCTGCGGATCTTTCCAAATATGACCGTGATGGCCCCGGGCGATGGAGATGATTTGAAGGCAATGGTCGATTTTGCGATAGCGCATGATGGCCCGGTCTCGATTCGCTATCCAAAAAGCAAGGCAATGTTTGTCGAATCGGGTGATGATTCCCCCAAGCGGGCTGCGATTGAATGGGGAAAAGCGGAAGTCCTTTCTCATGGAAGTGATGGTACGATTTTGTGCTGTGGGACTTTGCTTCATGCGTGCCGCGAAGCTGCAAGAAATCTTGCGGAAGCGGGCTTGCAGGTGGGCGTGGTGAATGCGCGGTTCGTCAAACCCATCGACGAAGCATTGATTAAAAAAGTTGCACAAGAATCGGGTTTTATCGTCACTGTCGAGGAGGCTTCGCTTACCGGTGGTTTTGGAAGTGCTGTGCTGGAATGCCTTAATGGCATGCAATTGCCTCTACCTCGTCTGACACGTCTTGGGGTTCCCGATCGATTTGTGGAACATGGGGACACGCAAGAGTTGCACGTTGATTTGGGCCTTGATGCGGAGGGGATTGCACGCGCCTGCCTGCAACTGGCGCAGGAGTGTGGCATTGCGAGTAACCGGATGGCCCAGCCTACCGGTTGATTAATGGTGTACAAGAACCGAGCTAAACTGATGTGCCTAGCAGCGAATCCTTTTTCGTAACGGTGGGAGGGGTAAAAGCAATGCACCTTGAAGGCAGCAAAACGAGTTTAGCTCGATGATGATGAACCCAACGAAGGCTCCGCTTAAAATTCTTTTTCTTGGGCACGCTGAGAATCCTTTAGTCCACGAAACGGCTGCATCGCTACGCCCGCAGATCGAGGTCGATGCAGAGATTGTGCTCGAAGATTTTGAGGGCGTTGCGGATCTCAAAAACATTCAGGCTGATTTGGCTGTCGTATTCGGGGGCGACGGCTCCATCTTGCGCGCGGCACGACAGATGGGCGAGCATCAATTGCCGGTTCTCGGCGTTAATCTTGGGCGGCTAGGTTTTCTTGCCGATTTGACTCCAAAGGAACTTCCGGCGGTGCTTTCGGATATTCGAGTAGGAAAATTCACCAGTATTGAGCATCTGATGTTTGAGTGTGAAGTGATTCGCCAGAATCAGGTGATTGCTCAGTCCCTTGGCCTCAATGAGGCGGCCATCATGGCAGGACCCCCGTTTGCGATACTGGAGGTCCACCTGTTAGTCGATGATGAATGGGTCACCGCGTATCGCTGCGATGGACTGATTATCAGCACGCCCATCGGATCAACCGCTCACAGCCTCTCGGCGGGCGGGCCTATTTTGCGGAAGGAAGTGCAAGCATTTGTGGTGACTCCTGTCGCCGCGCATACGCTCACTGTACGGCCGGTGGTCGACTCGGCTGATCGAGAATATGTATTGCGGGTGGCACACGGTCACCCGGAAACATCACTTGTGGTCGATGGACAGTTGCTTTCCCCCCTCCAGTTGGGTGATTCGGTGAGGGTTCGCCGCGCCGCGCCCAAGTTCCAGTTGATTCAGGTCCCCGGTCAATCGTATTATCAAACTTTGCGTAAGAAACTCGGTTGGGCCGGGCGGCTCGAATCTGGAAAAAACGAACCCTGAAAAAGTGTTTCTCTTGCGACACACCCAGTCAGGGCCATGACCATGGGAAGGACCCCGCGGATGTCGCATCACGCAGCCCCGCTTTGCGATCTTTGTTCGATCAACTTTAAAAGTCTTTCGTTGCAGAGGCTGCTAATTGTAGGCATCGTCATCTTGATCGGTGCATCTCATGCCTCAGATGCTGATGGTGTCGCGGCTGAAAATGCAGCGATCGGGCAGAAAGATCGGCAGCAATATCTGTTGCGTTATCGATTCAAGCCGGGTGACCGAGTCCGCACGAAAGTAGTTCATCAGGCATCGGTTCGCACGACGATCGAGGGCACGAGTCAAACAGCAAAGACAGTAAGTGTATCTGTCAAGGTTTGGAAGATTGTAGACATTGATGCGAATGGGCAAATCACTTTCGAGCACGAGGTCGAATTTGTTGACATGAAAAATGATATCACGGGGCGTGAGACAGTCAGCTATGATAGCCGTGAAGAGGGTGAGCCACCTGCCGGATTTGAAGATGTGGCACGTCGTGTCGGTGTTCCGTTAACGCGTGTTGTGATGGATCAGACCGGGATCCTTCACCAGCGGGAGGAGTTGGCGGCGGGAGCGTCAGCTCCGACGCAGCTCGTACTTCCGCTGCCCAAAGAAAAAATTTCAGTGGGTAGTACTTGGACATTTCCGGACGATGTGGTTGTTCAGCTGCGGAATGGAAATTCCAGGAAAATTAAATGTCGTCAACGATTCGAGCTAGTTTCGGTGGAAAATGAAATTGCGAAGATCAGTATCGCAACCCAAATTCTCACGCCCATCCGGGATTACCCTGAAATCGAAGCGCAGTTGGTCCAGCGTGAATCGGAAGGAGTCATTGAGTTCGATTTACAGGCTGGAAGGGTCGTCGCGCAGCAAATTGACCTCGATCGTCGTGTGACCGGTTATCCGAATGCGAAGAGTAGTATGCACTACCGTACGCGATTCACCGAAACATTGCTTGCCGATCCCCCACGGACGGCACGACGGCATAGCACGCCCAATGAAAATTAATCCCGGCAGACCAATACCATGACCATTGGCTTCGAAGATTGGCTTCGAAGATTGGTTTCAAAGGTGGGGTTTGACCTGCACTTTAATCGCTCCCGTTAGGGGGTCTTCTTAAGTCAGTCATTGTTTCTCATGCCAGGTGAGCATTCTGCCGGTCGTAGGGAAAATACGACTGCAGCGAGTGAAGATTTCTCAAACCTTGCTGATCCGACCGTTGGCACGCCAAGCAAAACCACTGCGGTTGCCGATAGGAGTCTGTGGTGAGTTTTTCTCAAGAAAAACCTTGAAACAGGATGCTCAGAGCCTATGCGACGGTTCCTAGTGTTCATTTTGTGGTCGTCTATTTTCTTGACAGTGGGTTTTTTTTTCGTGCCCCCGTCCGTTCGGGCAATGGTCACATGCCTTGTCACCGATTTCTTTCACTCCGATTCGGATTCATCCTCCGAACGCGCTTTGCCGCTGCTCGCCATCGACAATTTCGGCAAGGTCGGTTCTGAAAGAGGAACCGAGGGGCATATCGATGCAAAGCCGACTGAAGATTTGCATACGGCTTATGGCGAACTGGCCCCCGCTATCCCGCTTGAGCAAGCAATCAATTTTCAAATGACTATCGATCGCATTTTAAAAAACTGGCCCCAGGTCTCGACAGGGATCAAAGAAGACGGACTGTTTGGCTATCGGGTCCCCTTTGTCAGTGGTACCGAGGAAAGTGACATTACCGGTGCATTGACCTATTTTTTTGGCTCAGATCAGGTTTTGTATCGCATTGATTTTAAAGGAGATACCGGGGATGCCCGTAAATTGATCCACCATGTAACGCAAACATATAAGATGCAAAGACAAAACTCAGCCGAGCAAGGTGTTTATCTGTTTCAGACCCCCGGTGATGTTCAAGCGGTGGGAGAGCTGAGAATTTCTCCGAGGACGATCATTCATAATGCCCATCCCCATCAACGGTTCGAATTATCGCTGCAATTGAGCCGTTTTTACTCC
>JAYYJN010000004.1:0-3949 GCA_036146215.1 Planctomycetota bacterium | reverse complement strand
CGTGGCAAAGCTAAAGCTTTGCCGGTTCCTTGTTGCAAGCGATAAGTCGTATCGACTTTCAGACTGCTGAATGTTTCCACTGTGCCGTCAGGCCAGCGGACGATCGCTGTCTGCGGACTATCGTTCGCACCAAGACCCACGTGAACCGATTTGCTTGACTGGCTGAGGAATCCGTCATTCGCTTTTACCGAAAATAATTGCGTGGACAATCGCTCTGAATTATTTCGCTGATCGTCATCAAACACCTCCACCCTCGCGCCAATTGCATCTCGACTTGTCGTTGTACCATTGCCCTCTAGATGGAGCTTCAGAAAGTGGTTTGCAGGGCCAAGATTGTTTTGCAGGAATCGAAGCCGCGGTGAATTACGATTGGAAACCCAAACGTCAAGGTCTCCATCTTGATCCCAATCAGTGGTAACGACCCCGCGGGAGTCGTCCGGAAAGTCAAATCCTGCCACTGCCGACACATTGCCGTAGCGTGAACTCCGATCTCCAAGATTCAAATAAAAGCAATTTCGTTCCTTCCCGCTGAAAGACCGGCCAGAGTCGAGTAACTGCTGAAGTTGATTGACGGCGGTCTCATAGCCACTATCCACTTTTTTCTCTGTTGATCGGGATCGCGACACGACCTGTCGCCAATAAAAACTTCACAAATCCTGCTGTCGAGTCTCCCCGGTGATGAATCCGTTGGCGATCAGGATATCCTGCCATCCATCGTTGTTAACATCTGCAAAACAACTCGACCAAGCCCAGCGTCCCATGGCAACGCCGGCATCTTCACCC
Organism: Planctomycetota bacterium; assembly: GCA_036146215.1. Lineage (GTDB taxonomy): Bacteria > Planctomycetota > Planctomycetia > Pirellulales > UBA7805 > UBA7805. The sequence continues at coordinate 3,166 of JAYYJN010000004.1, read as the reverse complement.
GCGTCCTCGAAACTACCGTCACCCCGATTAACAAACAGAGAGTTGCCTCGTGAGAAACGCGTAAAGATTCCCCGCACGCCCTCATTCTGACTGGCCTTGAACTGCTCTTGAGTCGTCACCCGATTGCCGGCCGATGAAAACATATTACCGACGTATAAATCCATGAGTCCATCACGATTCTGATCGGACCATGACACGGACATTCCGCCAGCTTGATCTTGAGTGCCAGTCTGCTCGGCGACGTCCACAAAATGGGGTGTGGCTAAGTTGCTGCCAGCATCAGATTTCAAATCATTTCGAAATAACTGATTTTTCGCAAAATCGTTTGCAATATATAGATCGGGATCGCCATCGTTATCAAAATCCTCCCACGCCGATGCGTAAGATAATCGGACGTTGTCCTCACCCAACCCAACCTGATCAGTAACATCTTCAAAGTTCCATGCACCTTGATTGCGGAAAAGAATGTTTGGCCCTCCCGACTTCGAATCATAGAAAACTTGATTCAATGGTGCGGATCCGGCCACGAGCCCACCTTCTCCCATCCCGCTATTCCGATCGTAAATACAGCAGAAAAGGTCAACCTTTCCATCGAGATCGAAGTCGGCTGCCGAGAGCGATTTCACATCATCCGGTATCGGGAGGACTTTTTTTACCTCAAAATGGTCACCGTTATTAGCACATAACACGATTGCCGCTTCGAGTGCGACGGCAAGATCTTGGTCGCGATCGTTATCGAAATCTAGAAAAAGAGCTGCCGGTGAATCATGTAACCAATCGACTCCCCATTGGTCGGCTGCGTTAAGCACGGTGCCATCCTGTTGCTGAATTAGCAACAGATTCGGCAAACCCGAATCCTGTGTGACGTAGATGTCTTCCCGACCATCCCCATTCACATCAGCAACCGCCATTCCTGTCCATCCGATGCGTGCGGAATAACGCCAATCCTGCATGCGCTTTAGATGCGTGTTGTAGCTTTGGAGAATTTGCGATTCAAAACATGGATCCTTCTCCAAAACGGATACCGTACCGTCGAGAAATAGGGCTTCTTGTTGATCGATGCTTGAGACCACTTCAAAATCAAGGATTTCTAAATCGAGTAATTTCCAGTGACCATCCATTTCCTCACGCTGCCAGATGCAAGACCAGACCGCGTGTTGCTCATAACCACCATCTTTGCCCTGACCGGTGACAGCTATTTTTTGTTTTGTTTTCGCCCTGTCGGCCTTCTGCTCAACACGGATGACTTTGATTTCATACCGCAATGCTGCTGCATCACCCAACGACTTACCCCAGTCGACAAGCGATTGAATGAAACCCGCGCGATCGACGTCCGATGGCGAGGTCGATACCTCGGAGTCGGAAGCAGGCTGGGAAGCAGGCAATGACTTTGAGCGGTTAATCGTGAAAAATTGGTCCTCGTAGACCGATTCCACCGTATTGGGGATGAGACGCTCCCCGCGGTAATTGGCCGACACGAAAGCATCGTACTTTTCAATGGTGTTGCGCATCGGCGAATTCGCCAAGCGGAGGAGATCCTCAAGTTGATGTTTTATTTGATCGGCAACCGCCTCAGATTGCCAACCGTCGGTTGAAGGATTGTCAAGCTCGGCCGGGTTTTGCGGATCCGTTGACTCCGATTTAACCCCAGAAATCGATGGGGACGTGTTTTCGGCATCTGGACCCATCGCCACTTGTTTGTCTTGCCTCACGGCCAGAATCAAGCTCAACAGCAGCAGGCCCACACAAATAACCAGCGTCGACCAAAAGAAAAATTTACGGCCCGCGATTATGAAGCGCCTCGACAGATCGGTCATCTTAATCATACTCCGCAAACCATCGCAAAATATTCAACAATTAGAATTTGCGAGATGTCTTTTCTTCACGTCCGCGTAAGCACCGCACCCTGGGACAATGACATCGACGACCAACGGTCAGCGGTCTAGTCGTCAACCTATAATCACTATACAGTGCTTCGCATTCGGCGACAAAATTCTGATGCGAAAACAGTCGAATTACTGGTTTACAGTCGGATTGCTATCCTGATTTTCCTTCTTGCTATCCTCGAGAATCGCTTTTACAACCTGATCGGTGATCAGACTTTCAACCGGACAGGCCAACAGGGTCTTGCGATCTGCAATCATCACCGTCGTCGCTCCCCGCTCGGCTGCTGCTTTCTTCGCAAAAGGCTTGACTGAATTTCGAAAATCGCCCATCAGCTTGCTCCGATATGCCGCAATCGCGGCGCGGTCATCCGCTGCGGCTTTCTCTAACTTTGTCTGGCCATCTTTTTTTACCGCGGCGAGCGTCTTCATCTGTGTTTCGTCGGGGGAATCCCCGAAACTTTTCCGAATCAAATCCACCCGCTGGATGATCTCCGACTGCATGGCATCGCGCTTAGCCTTTAATTTCGAGATCTCATCCTGCTCGAGTTTCATCATGGTCTGACCTGCACCGAGCGCATTGAATACCTGCTCTAAATCCACAAAAACAATTCCTGAGTTTTTTGATTGGGGCGACTCTTTCAGCAACATGTAACCGGCCAGGCCCACAATAAGTACCAAGATAAGAATTTCAATTGAGCTCATTCCTCGTCGCATGGCTTGTGTCTCCAGATTAGAAACGTTCGAATTTTACGCCACCCAATAACTGCGAGTTCCCAGTCTCGCATAATTACATCCAGGTTAAAACATACGCCCTGGTAAAGGAGTCTGTAACGCGTGTCCCTGAAAAATCTGCGTGTCAGCTGATTGCAAAAAGAAATAACTGATTTTATCCACATAAAGGGGAGCAATTTGACATCGCCAATTGCATGCCATAAGCTGCGTCAAGTGTTCGTTTTCTCAAAATAGGGCCGCAGGCAAGGCATCTAGCAGATATCCAGGGGAAAAGATTCACTTGTGAGTGGGCCTCCCTGGCTCTTTGCAATGAGCACAAGGTGAGCACAAAATAAGTGGCAGTGGTTTGCGATCATGAGTACTCAAAACATGAACTTTGGGCAAACAAGGGGTCGTTTTGGTTTCACGCTGATTGAACTTCTGATCGTGATCGGCGTGATCGTGGTTTTGATCGCGTTGCTTCTTCCCAGTGTGGCCTCGGTGCGTGCCCGCGCCCGTTCAGCCCAGGCTCAGAGTAACCTCGCGCAATTGGGCCTCGGACTCCAAGC
>JAYYJN010000003.1:0-2810 GCA_036146215.1 Planctomycetota bacterium | reverse complement strand
TAACCCAGTTCTTCTCCACTGACTGCGGGACACTTGAAAACCGCATAGCTGTTATCCATGTGGTCCTCAAGCAACCGTGGCATGCCGAGGTTGATAGGGTCTGCTTGATCCTCGGCTTTGATTAGCTTGCCCGGTTGCAATTGTTTGCCAGATGTTGCCGCGTTAATTACCGCCATCCCGATCTGACGCAAATTCGATGCGCATTCGGTCTGCCGCGAGTAAGCACGTGCAGATGAAACGGCTGGAATGAGCAGGGCGGTGAGGATCGCAATGATCCCGATCACTACGAGCAATTCTACGAGGGTGAAACCACGAGTGATATGAGATCGCAATGAACAACAGCGAAGATTAGAGCGCACGAAACACACCCTTTAGTGTTGTCGGAAATGCCCCTTCATGAATGACGTTATTGTCGCAAAATTACGACAATGCTGCAAGCTTGTGGAGAATATATTGGTTACTTCTCAGCCGGCTTATATAGGGTTTCTCGTACAATCGGGAGGAATTCTTTACCAAAAACAGCCAGCGGATGCTCCTGTGAAAGCGTGTCCGGCTGCCGTTCGATTCCTGGCGGGATATCGTGGATCAAGTACACCTTATTAAGCGGAGAATTTCCCGGGTATTTCCAACGCGGGTAATTGGGCGCGTTCCAAGGCTCCCCCGAGGTCCAACCCCAAAGAATCCGCTGGTGAATCGTGCTTGCTGGGCGCTCCTTTAAAAAGGTGGAAGTCCAAAACGTCAGCGGCTGTTCCATCGTTCCGCTCGATTCGATTTCAAATGTCTCGGGGGGACTTTCCACCTCAAATCCAGCGCCGCGATAACAGAAGTCAGGAGTGTGGACCGCCACGTCGCGAGCAAAACCGCAAATCATAAACACGGAGATGCGCTCCCCTGTTTTGCGGTTTCGGTAGACCCGTGAAAGATGCGCATGTGCCCCGGCTGCCTCTAACTCTTTTTTGGAATAAGGCGTTTCCTCTCCGATCCAATCGGTACCGATCTTCAGTGGGATAGCCGCATAGCGGCTGGCTGTTTGCCGCATCCCTTGATCGCTGATGTTGCTCCAGCGATCGGTCCAGGACCCCTGGATGTACGTGCTCAAGCCGATGAGTGGTATCCCGATAAGTAAGGGAATCCAGCGTGTCACTTTTGCATCCCTGACTCGGCCAGGGTTCCTATATGGAAGAAGTTGAAAGGAAATTGTTTTCGTAAAGTAATTATTGTTTCGATAACACAATCGTCGACCGTCGAGATTGCTATCAATATTCTCTGCCTGTCGACGATCTCACATCGTGGCATCTCCATTAAATGAGATTACCCTGATTTGTTCGATGCTACCAGTCGTTATGAATCGCTACGATGCGCTTTCCGTATCGGTCTGCACTGACTGCGGCGAGCCGTAGCCGTAGGTGTAGTAGCCAGGCGAAAAAATGTTGGTCTGCTGTCCGTTGAACACGCAACCCAACACTGGAATTCGCGTCGTCCGGAGCCGTTCATGGGTCTCGTAGACCGGTTGCAGACGGCTCTTATCACGCAGGATACTCAGGATTGCCGCATCACACTGTTGACCGATCAATAATGAATCTACCACTGATAGTACCGGCGCGGAATCGACCACGATGTAATCAAACTCGTCTTCAAGTTTCTCAAAAATTTCCGTGAGATTCTTTTTAGTGAGTGCTTGCAGGCTTGTAGGATCGCAATGGCCGGCTGAAAGGAACCGGAGTCCCGGCATCCGACTCGGGCGAATCGCACTCTCGATGTTGACATCACCGCGAAGCACCTCGGCCAATCCTTCGTCGAGCGGCATCTCTAGTAGGCGGTGTGCCGAAGGCCGCCGCAAGTCACCGTCAATCAAAAGGGTGCGTCGACCGGAACGTCCCATACTGGTTGCCAAAGCGGTGGCAACGGTTGTTTTTCCTTCATTGGCAAGGGCGCTGGTGACCATCAGGGTACGCACATCCTTGGCGGCCGGTAGGTGAAGCAGCATTGCCCGAAGTCCATCGGTCGACTCTTCCATCGCCACCTGCAACTCTTCGATCGCCTCAGACGTGGGTGCTCGGAAACCCAATCGACGCTTCGGCTTATCGAGTTGTGGCAGATTTCCTAAAACACGGATACCCAGACCCTCCGACATCTGATCGACTGCTGAAACTTTGCGTCGCACCACATCCAGCAGGGTTGGCGCGGCGATTCCCAGCAGCAGGGCACCGAATGCCGCCACGAGTGTCATTTGATCGCGTTTGCTTGTATCGCCGGTTTTTGGTTTCCGCACCCCGCCATCCACTCGACGAACACGCGCCTGATTGGCCCGAAGTTCCAGGTCAAGCTTCTCCAACTCATAACCCAGCTCATTGGTGACCTGCGTGAGGTGAACAAGCTCGTCCTGTCGTCGTTCCAGATCTGCCGAATACTCGCCAATCTCTTGTACTTGAAGTGCTAGTTTGGAATACTCGGCTTGAAGCGATTCGAGGTAGTTATTCGACTCGATCGCTTCAGCCTCCAGACGTTCGTGATTGAGCTGGACTTCACTTTTTCGTTCACCACGGCGAACCGCCGCCAAAATTTCGTTACGCAATTGCTGCGCGTAACCGGCTTGTTCCTCCTGAAGACGGGCGATCTCTGCCTCACGAGCTTTGATCGGCTCGGCAGAAGCATCTCGGTAAATTTGTTTATAAGCATCAAGTTCGGCCTGAATGTTAGCAATCTGGGCCTGATATTCGACTAGGTCTTCATTTTCGGCAAGCTCTGCTTCAATGTCTTCCGGAAGAATGCTGCCGGCCAAAGCGAGCGTGCCGACTTGTTGTTCATAG
>JAYYJN010000002.1:0-7166 GCA_036146215.1 Planctomycetota bacterium | reverse complement strand
TTTCAACCCGCCGGCCGGAAGGGTCGTAAGCACTGAAATTAATTCTTTAAAGACTTACAGCACAAACCGCATTCCGCTATCACCATCGGCCGGAATCAAAGTAGCAGCACACTGGCTCAACGAATATTGCGAGGATAGTCGAAAAGTTTTGGAGCGTTGTGAAGCGACTTGAAACCAGGTGCCCCGCAAGGGGCTAGCAGTTCAAGCTCCCTGCTCTCGACTCTTGAAATATGTTAACGCAATCTAACGCCGGGTCGCGGCACCGTCAGGTTGTTGCGATTCGGTTGAGACCCGGAAACTCGAAGGCGATTTCCTGAAATGTTTCCGCTCTGCCCAGAAATTCGACCGGGGCTACCCGAGACTCGAAGCGGACGGCTAAACGCGTTACGCGACGGCGAAGGACTGCTTGGCCTGCGATTCATTGCCTGGCGACTCGAATTATTCTTTGACATTTTCTCAGCGGTACCAACAGGTCGGCCCGAAGCGCGAAAATCCGTCGCTCCCGTTCTCTCCAGAAACCGTCTGGGTGATGCCTTGGACTGATTACTGCCCGATGCAGCCAGCGACGCATCGCTCAGCGCACAGAGGAGTGAGATGATAGAGATAATTCTTTTCATTGAAAACGAACAAAGCAAACATTTATAGGGACAGAAATCGAGGCTCATCGACTACATTTCACAGTAGAACAAAACAACTCGACAAGCAATGGCGGCCCAACCTTGTGACCGCCAATTGCCCGCGTCATTCGTCCATAACCATAGTAATCATCGGCATCTTCCTCCGAAAAAATGACATGCTGGTTTTCTCAGGTTAGTCGACTAAAGTGGTCAGTGGTTGGTAAAACGATACCATTAGGCACCATCGCGAAAAGCACTGGACCCTGCAAATTTCTATGAACTACAAGGCTGAACGACAACCCGAAAGTTGGGGCTGGCATCTGCTCGGGCTGATCAACCCGTGTGTCGTGATCGCGGCCAATATGATCGGCGGCTATTGGGTGACATCGGGTGTGATATACATGCTTATTCTCGGACCGACAATGGACTTCATTCTTGGTCGTGAAAAGACACCAAAACCACCGCGCACAAATGGGCGTCCTTTCGAAGTACTTCTCTATATCCATGCGATATTGCAGACTGCAGCCATCGTCTCGCTCGTTTATCGTGCAACGGTCGACGGGCCCGAATGGACAACATGGGTAGCGGCATTGAGCACCGGGCTCTGCTCAGGGGCTTCGGGAATCATTGTCGCCCACGAGCTGGGGCATAAAAGACCCCGATCAATGGGTTGGTGGATTGGTCGGTTCAACCTGCTCGGAGTCCTTTATTTGCACTTCACTACGGAGCATAACTTCACGCACCATAAACATGTAGCCACAAATAACGACCCTGCAAGTGCACGGGCAGATGAGTCGCTGTGGCAATTTATCGGCCGCACGATCCCAGCACAATTTCAAGATGCCGTTGCCGTGCAACGCCGTAAGTCGCGAAGCCGCTTTCTCAATCCGATCTACGGCGGATTGGTGGCCCAAGGAATGCTTCTCGCCACCCTGTATGCCGCCGTGGGCCCGTGGAGCGCAGCTGCCTTTCTGCTCCAGGCGTTCTTTGCCGTGTTCCTGCTAGAATATATTAACTACATTCGGCACTACGGATTAAGTCGTGCGCCGGGAGAGCGACAGACTGAATTTCATTCCTGGCAATCGGAGGAAAGGTGGTCACGTTGGACACTACTGGAGCTCACCCGGCACCCAGCCCATCACATGAAGGCGAGTGAACCATTCTGGAAGCTGCAGCCTTATGCGGATGCACCGACTCTACCCAGCGGATATTACGGTTGCTTTTGGATTGCGATGGTTCCGCCCCTTTGGAAGCGAATCATGAGACATCGCATTCCCAACGCGTCATTGCCCCGATGACAAGCAATGACAATCATTGCACCCAATATTCAGGAGTCTTGTCGGCCACTCAACCATTCGGGTTGAGACAAGAACATCGCATTCGCATATTATCCGTTTCCTGACACGATTCAGGGCTGCACCTCCCGTCGGGTCGTAAACGCTGACCGCAGCAACATCGCTCACCCGGGATCACCCAATCGGCAATCACGTGGATTCGCGGTTTGCCTGACAAATTTTTTACTGCATGTACACATTTGTTGTTAATTTCCCAAATGGTTCCTGCCTGCAAGGTACGACACTCTGGACCAATTTTGAACAGCACCTCTCCATCGACAAAAACCGGCATGTGAATCCGATGAGAATGCATTAAGGAGAAACCGCCGTCTCCGTGAGGGTGAACAATTCCGTCATCCCGCAGTTTCACAATAATCAGACGCACAAAGAAACCCTCACCATGGGTTGCCTTCGTTTCCTTTGTGATCGGCATTTGATTGAAATAATCAGCAACTTGTTGCAATGCAGGCGCTAGCGAATCTTTGAATTGCTCAAAACGATTATGGACTGTGGGGTTTTGATGACGAAAATCCTTGTCGAAGATAAGTGAAATTGTTTGCGTCTGTTGATGAACCGGATATGTTTTTTGTCTCCAAGCCTCGGAGTTCCAGTCTTCCTCAGTCAGTTCCAGAATTTTTTTTCTGGGTGCTTCGAGATCAAATTCCCCGATCTGTCGAAAAAAACCGTCAAAATTCATTCTTCATTCCTCGCTGTAGACCATGACTTTTCACACCCTAACAGTCGAACCATTTTATACCCGCACCGAAAATCTATCCTAGCACAACCGATAATGAATTTCTCTCCCCGCAATTGCATCGGCCTATGATCGGGGCAAAACAGAATATGCCTCCTGTTTTGCTTGTGATGAATGAACGCCTATTTTACACTGGAACCATGGAAACTTATTCCATCAGTTAAGAAACGTATTTGGTGCCTATCCATTGATATACCTCAACGGTAACCGTGGCGGGAAATGGTGGATCGGGATCGCTGTTTGTCTTTTGCTTTCCCCGCCCCATCTGGGCGAAGCAGTCGAAAAATCGCTGCGACTACGCGTCATGACTTACAATATTCGCTTCGATTTTAAAAGCGATGCCAGTAATCGCTGGAAACAGCGTGCCAATGCTGTTGCAGAGCAAATACGACAAAGTGGTGCTCAGGTTGTCTGTTTACAGGAAGATAAAATCGATCAAATAAAGGATCTTCAAAAGCAGTTACCTGAATTCACATTTGTCGGACGAGGACGCAATGCAACTGGATTCGGTGAACGCACGTCCATCCTGTTCTTGAGTGAACAATTGCAACTCAAAGAGCAGGGGGATTTCTGGTTGTCTGATTCACCCAGTACTCCCGGTAGTAACACGTGGGGGGATCAATACCCGCGAAAAGTGACTTGGGTTGTGTTCCAGGGCAAAAAGGGTGGTCCCTCGGTACTCGTACTCAATGTTCACCTTCCCAGCGGTAAGAAATCGATGTTACGAGAAAGAGGTGTCCAATTAATCCACTCCTGGTTGCTGGAAAAACTAAAACGCAACCAAGGGGCGAGCAAGGTACAAGCCGTCGTAATTGCGGGCGACTTCAATGCAGCACCTGACTCTGACCCGCACAAATTGCTGACCGATAGTCGCACCTTACCATTGCTTGATGTGTGGGAGGTGATTGAGCCGGATGACCCTTACCCCGGCACGTATGGGGGCTGGGAAGGCCTGAAGACAAAAAAGCGGATTGATTGGTTGCTGGTTGCAGGTAAGGTCCGAGTACTCGGGTGCGACAAGCTGGAATCGCCAGTTCTGGGACGGTTTCCCTCTGACCACTATCCAGTCATCGCTGATCTTCAGATCCGATTCTAAGACGAACCCTCGTCAAGCGCTGCAATTCCCGCTCGACCTATTTGTGCATCCTGCGTTGAGGTCACACCTGATACGCCTATCGCACCGACCACCTTACCTTGATAAATGATTGGTAAACCACCCTCCATAGGGAACCCATTGATCTTCAAAAGTTTCAGATCAACTCCACCTTTGGCGATGCGCTCTTCCCAGAAGCGTGTGGGGCGACGAAATTTCGCAGCCGTGAGCGCCTTCCGCTGTGCAATTTCTACACTCCCCCACTGCGTGTTATCGAGTCTTTCGAGCAACACCAGGTGACCGCCGGCATCAACAATCGCGATCACCACCGGCCAGTTATTCTTCTTCGCCTCGGTCTCCGCAGCAGCCATTACCTTCTTTGCCGTCGCCAGATCAATCGGCCCTCCATAGGGCACAGGCTCGTCCGCATTTATTAGTTGCATTTCAACGGGAAGCAGAAAAATACTAACCGCTATTAACAGACCGCGAAAAATAGTCATCGTGTTTCCTCATAAGAATGAACGAACAGCGGAATCACCTAAGCTTATCCGCTTCGCTCGAGTGTGCAAGCGATCGCAAAACTATCAAAAACCTTTTAAAGCAAGTTGCCTGCCCGCTGTTCTTGGCTGAAAAGTCAGGATATCTTGGAGTGGTGCAACACGCTGTCAAACAAATCTTTTTTTCACCGCAAGGGGCTGTCGATCCGTGTTCAACGAAATGTTCGACAATGAAGAAGTGCGCGAGCCATATCGACAAGTGATCGATTGGGTTCGATCGATGCCTGCTGACTTGGTAGCGGTCAAACACTCTGAAGCGGAGAAGCTTTTTCGTCGCATCGGCATCACATTTGTTACGTACGGAACCAACGATGACGCGGAACGCCTGATTCCGTTCGATATGGTGCCTCGCATTTTAACAGCACGCGAATGGCGAAAAATTGAAAGTGGTGTACGACAGAGGGCACGTGCACTCAATGCGTTTCTACTGGATGTCTACGGAAAGGGTGAGATCGTAAGGGCGGAAAAAATCCCGGCACATCTGGTCTATAAAAATCCGGCCTATGAACACGAGGCAGTCGGATTTCATCCACCCCAAGGGATTTTCGGGCACATCATCGGAACCGACATTGTCCGCACCGGAGCCGACGAGTTTTTTGTACTCGAGGACAATTGCCGGACCCCTTCCGGGGTTTCTTACATGCTTGAAAATCGCGAGATCATGATGCGTATGTTTCCTGATCTCTTCCAAAAAAATCGCGTAGCACCGATTGAGGATTATCCGGAAATTCTTAGGCGGACCCTTTTAAGTGTGGCACCAGCGAAATGTGACGGGGAGCCGAACATTGCAGTGCTCACTCCGGGGGCAATGAACAGTGCTTATTATGAGCATAGTTTTCTTGCCGATATGATGGGTGTGGAACTCGTTGAAGGTCAAGATCTTTTTGTGGATGGCGACCTCGTGTATATGCGGACCATTCGCGGTCCCGAACGCGTCGATGTACTCTATCGTCGCGTGGATGATGATTTTATTGATCCGCTATGCTTCCGCAGTGATTCGATGCTAGGCATTCCGGGGTTAATGAACGCATACCGTGCAGGTGGGATTACCATCTGCTCAGCGCCTGGTGTCGGAGTGGCTGACGATAAGGCAATCTACACCTATGTACCGGAGATGATCCGATTTTATTTGGGCGAAGAGCCGATTTTAAGCAATGTGCCAACCTACCGCTGCGGCCAAGATGAGGATTTTAAGTATGTCCTGGATCGAGTGGAGGAATTGGTGATTAAACGTGTTCACGGATCAGGCGGATATGGCATGCTGGTCGGTCCTACCTCCACCAAACAGCAGATCGAACGCTTTACGGAAGAACTGAAAGCGGAGCCGGAAGATTTTATTGCGCAGCCCACCCTGGCACTATCCACAACACCCACCTATGTAGAGCAGCAATTGGTACCACGGCATGTTGATCTAAGACCTTTTTGTCTGGTTGGCAAATCAACTTATGTCTGCCCGGGAGGACTTACACGAGTCGCTATGAAAGAAGGCTCTCTCGTGGTGAATTCATCACAGGGGGGTGGAGTAAAAGATACTTGGGTGCTTGTTGAATAAATCTGAGTCAGCCCCTTTAGAACCATATCGTTTGTCATGTTAAGCCGAACTGCCCAAAATCTTTTCTGGATTAGTCGCTATTTGGAGCGGGCCGAATTGACTGCACGCCTTTTGGAGGTTGGCTATCGCATTGCCTTAATGCCGAGTGCCGGAACCGGATATCAAAATGAATGGTCTTCGATCCTGTCAGTTTCGGGCTCCGACGTTGGTTACAAAAAGAAATATGGGCCGCCAAAACAGGAACATATCGAACATTATTTGTTTCACGACCTGGATAATCCGAACTCGGTTGCCTCGTGCGTTAGCAATGCCCGCGAAAACTCCCGCGCTGTACGTACGGCGCTCACAACGCAGGTGTGGGACGTGATGAACACGGGCTACCAAGAACTACAACAGCTCGCAAAAGAAAAATACAATACAGCAAATTTACCCGCTTTATGCGATTGGACTAAAAATCGAGTTAGCCTAATTCGTGGGGCGATCGAAAGCACACAGCTTGAAGATGAGGGATATGATTTTCTTAATCTCGGCTATTTTATTGAACGGGCAGATAATACGGCCCGCCTTCTCGATGTGAAGTATTATGTGCTTCTGCCTACGCCGGCAGCGGTCGGTGGTGAAGTTGATCACTACCAGTGGAGCACCCTTCTGAGGGCGATGTCTGCTTATCGCGCGTTTCGCTGGGCATATGGCGGCCTGCAAACGCCACACAAAGTAGCGGACTTTTTAATTCTTAATGTGGCCTGCCCACGATCGTTGCTTCACTGCTTGGATCGTGCCACCCGTCACTTCAATCGCCTGGAATATAGGCTGCAACAGCAAACCGAAGCGCAGAAAATGGTTGCGAAGCTAAAGAATAAGACCAGCGCAATGAACGTTGATCAAATTTTTCAACAGGGATTGCATGAATTCCTCACCGATTTTGTGGCTGAAATTGACGCGATCGGTGAGAGTATGCGGACTTCCTATTTTTAAGCAATGCAATGCGATTAAATATCTCCCACACCACCCGATATAGTTATTCTGAGCCCATACGACGCATCACGCAGAGTATGCGGTTATTTCCAACTCCTCATGCAGGACAGACGATTGAAAGCTGGAACGTCGAAACGCCAGAGGGATCAAAGGGGACTCAAATTATTGATGGTGCGGGCAATATTATCCAAACGAATAGCATCGAAAATCCACCTGACATCGTCGAGATTCGGGTGGCTGGTGTGGTTGAAACGTCTGATACAAACGGGGTACTGCGCGATCAT
>JAYYJN010000001.1:0-3108 GCA_036146215.1 Planctomycetota bacterium | reverse complement strand
CATCCATTGTTGATAGGATACTCGCTCCTAGAAAGTGCATTCAATGGCATTATCAAATAACAGCCCGAAATCCGGATTTCCCGACAGCCCCGCATAATGTCACGTCACATTATACACCGAAGCATCCACCACAGCTTTTATACTATTTGGACCATCGCCATTAAGCCTGAGCCAATCACCCCCAACCAGGCAAACCGAATCGTATCATTCGCATCCAAGTACGAAAATGAGCCATAGAGCAATCTTAACCGAGTTACAGAAGCCGCTGCCCAAAAGAATAATCGCCCGACTCAAGTGTGCGGCACCCGCAGATGCATGGAACATTTGGTGCAATCATCTCTCTCGGCGAAAAAAAATCCTTCCGCTTTCCCGACTCTTACCGAATTCAAAATGCCCGTTGAATTGGAGCGTTGATCTATCTTTACAACGTGATGAGACAATCGCCTTTATCGAAACGTTAACCGACCAAATACCGGCAGATAAAACTGACGAGACCATTAATGATTTGCTGCAAGGTTGGTCTGTCATGGAAGACACCGATATTTTCAATTCAACCGATGCCATGCAGTGCGTATCCACTGCATGGACACTCCCCGCGTTGAGTCAATCAATCAAACCAGATTTATGGTGGAGCATCATTGACCGCTTAGTGACTGTCGCAGCTGACACGCTGCAACTCGATGTGAAGAAACAACCACTAGCAGCTAATTTACTTGGAGGCGAATTGCCGCTTGCCTTGGCTTATCTGTTCCCGGAACTTAAATCCACCGCGGAGCTAAGTCACTCGGCAATCGATTTTCTCTCGGAGGCTTTGGTAGAAATGCTCGACGGAGAGGGCATGCCCGAAGCATGCTATTTACCACGCTTCGGCCCACTGCTCGGTTGTTGGACGCGGTGCCGTGCGATAATGCAGCAACGCAAAGACTTTTTATGGAGTTCGGAGGCGGAAAACCGATACCTCTGGTTACTCACCCAAGCGGTTCGCCTCTCTCGAAGCGATGGTGGCTTTGCGTTTGGCCCGAGCGATCACTCGGAGTCGGACCGGAGTCTTCTTCTTACCGCTGTTAAATACTTCGGCAGCAAATCCGATCTAAAGGCTGCAAAAAAACTTGTCGGACAAAAAACTTCAAAGTCCGGCCGAAAGATTGAAATTTCAGCGGCTTATCACTCCGACTGGTCTGCGATCGGCGTACTCCGATCGAAGTTTCACAGCAGATCGCGCAAACTATGCGTTGCCTATGGCGACAGTCAAAATCGAATTGAACTTTCTCAGGGGTCGCATGTTCTCTTTTCGGGCGATGTTCGGTCTCGCACGATGATTGACAATGCCGTTGAGACTCTCACCCAGAGCAAGCGATGGGAGGCTGTCGCATGGGAATCAGATGAAAACGTAGACTTTCTCGAAATCGAGACAAGTTTAGATGAGAAAACGAAATTACAACGAAGTTTTCTGCTTTCGCGGAACGATCATTTTTTATTGCTCGCTGATACAATTCTCTGCAACCATGAGTGTAGCGTACACCATCAAATTCAACTTCCTCTGGGGGCAGGCGTTACTGTCGATGCACAGGAAGAGACATGGGAACTTTTGCTGAAAGCACCGAAAGCAATCTCTCGAATCCTTCCCATCGGACTACCTGAGTGGAAGTCCGGATGTCGCCAAGGCAACCTGGCAGTGAAACGAAGGGTGGTGAATATCGAGCAATCCGGTCAAACCAGACTGTTCGTTCCCCTTTTCATCGATTTGTCTCCAAAACGATCACGTAGTAAGTTGACCTGGAGGCAACTTTCGGTTGGTGAACAACGCAAGAATGTATCGGCAGATAACGCCGCTGGATTTCGAGTTCATATCGCTAAAAAACAATGGTTGATTTATCGATCCTTGAACCGCGTTACCCCACGCACCATACTCGGGCAAAATCTGCTTTGTGAATACCACGTGAGTCGCTTCCTAGAATCGGGGATGACAAAACCGCTCATTGAAGTCCAATAAGGCGATGACCGAAGAACAGCGAACGATCGCAAATAATATCGGCAGGATTCGAGAGCGGATCGCAACGGCTGCCGATCGTGCCGGACGCTCACCGGAAAATATCTTGCTCATCGCTGTCACAAAATATGCCGATGTCGCACAAACCCGATGTGTCGCACTCGCGGGTTTGCACGACCTGGGCGAAAGTCGACCGCAAATACTCTGGGAAAAAGCAACGTCACTCGCGAACGATTCGATACGCTGGCACCTTGTTGGACATTTGCAACGGAATAAGGTGGCCCGTACTATTGCGCATACTCATCTGATCCACTCCGTCGATAGCCACCGGTTGCTGAAGGAAATCGAGCGGGAAAGCAGTAAATTAAATCGTGCTGCCGATATCCTGCTGGAAGTTAATATTTCAGACGATACGAACAAGCATGGGTTTTCTCCATCAGACTTAGACGAAACACTGAGCTTGATCGCCGACCTCCAACACATTCGTGTTCACGGCTTGATGGCCATGGCATCACGTGAAGGTGGCCCCACGGTAGCTCAGAAGGAGTTCGCCGCGGTTCGCACGCTCCGCGATCGCCTATCGGAAAATCTACCCGCTAATATCTCACTTAATGAGTTATCTCTCGGAATGAGCGGTGACCTGGAAGAGGCCATTTTAGAGGGTGCGACAATGGTTCGAGTCGGGCGTGCTCTTTTTGAGAATCTTTGAGTATCGATTTACTGATCAAATGAAATTTCCAATATCTCGAATTTCATCGTGCCTTGAGGCACGTCAATTTTAACTCGCTCTCCCAACTTCTTTCCTAAGAGCCCCTGAGCGAGTGGGCTGGTGACTAAGATTTTGCCTTCGTCGTAATCTTCTTCTCCTGCACCGACGAGTACGAACGTCTCTTCATCATTAAAGTCAAGATCTTTCACGACCACCCGCGATCCAAAAGCAACTTCATCTTTTGGCAGCTTCGATGTGTCAATAATATCAGCCATCGCTAGCTTGCCTTTGAGCATATTAATTTTCGCTTGCAGCATACCTTGGCTTTCCCTCGCACCATGGTATTCCGCATTTTCACTCAGGTCTCCTTCCGCACGCGCGGTCGCAATACGTTTTTCGATTTTTGGCA